>JBJYXQ010000454.1:0-2429 GCA_046260035.1 Anaerolineae bacterium | reverse complement strand
TGCTCGCGCTGGATCACAATCCAGCGCTTTCGCGGAGCGTCGGATTGTGATCCGACGCAAGCGTTTAAGTCACATTTTTGTCAAGATTCCAGCACGGGTCGCTTGAAGGTTGCCCGGTACGTTTTGGGGGCGATGTTCCACTGTCCGAATCCCGGATAGGCCTCAAGGTGATCGGGAATCAGCGAGACCAGTTCCCATCCCTGCGCGCCATACGTTTCCAGTATGGCCGATAAGCCGACCAAGGTTTTTCCACTGTTATAGCCGACAATCCAATTTTTGTGTTTCTTCTTGTCGTACGTGATGTGCACTGTGACATAATCCCATTTGTTCATTTCTCACCTCCTGACCTCAAACGCGTCTACAATGGGCTTGAAAATGGTCGTGTACAAATCGCCCTTATTCTCCGGTGTGCTGATGGCCAGGACCATATAGAATCCGTCGTCGCTGGGCGAGGTGGCCAGGTGCCCGGCGGCGCCGTGCTTGGCGATGCCGCGCAACTCCCACGTGCGCCCGTGCGATTCGACCCGGCTCAACACATCCGAAGCCTCCCACTCATCCAAGAAATCATCCAGTTCATCTTCCCGGTTCTCGGTGATGACCAGTTCGACGGTCAGATCCGCCGCGACGTAGTAGTCCGTGTCGATCCGGTGCCAGCCTTCCGGCGCGAGGGCGTGAATCCCGTATTCGGGCACCGTCATCGGCTTGAGCGTCAGCTCTTCCAGGCTCAGGCCGGAGACGAACGCAAGTTCCATGTCTGCGATGCAGGTCGCATCCGGAGCGTGGGTTGGATCGTCCAGGAACTGCGCGACGATGGAGATCGAACACGCGCTTTTGCTGAAAGACCCGTGCCCGACGCCCGGGAACGTGTACGCGTAAGCGTCCGGCAGCGACGCGGCGACGACCGCGCCGTTTTCCGGCGGCGTGACGGGGTCCAGTTCCCCCGAAAGGATCAGCGTGGGGATGGCGTCCGTCACGGGCGTGTAGCGCGCGTCGCTCAACGGTTCGACATCCCAGACGTCACAACTGGCCTTTATGCTTTCCGCGCCCGGCGCTAACATCCGCGCGATTTCCGGGTAGGCGCCTTCTGTTGTGCCGTAGGGAGCCAGGTATTCGTTGCTTTCGGCGCAGCGGACCGAGTAGTACATCCCCCGGCTGAACACCTCGTTACCCACAACGTAGTCTTCCATATTGTCGATGAAGGCGTGGTCACCCTCGGCCAGCGCATAAATCTGCGCCGGGATGAGCGGGATGGCAGCCGTGTGATAGATGTGTTGGTAAAGCTGCGACACCAGTTGGTCGCCGGTCACGCGCACGTCCACCGGGAAGTAGATATCGGGCACCTCAACCTCGATCGTGATCGGTTGGCTATCGTACTGTGCCACCAGGTCGAAGAAGACGGTTTCCAGATCGGGATAGCGCGCGTTGCACGTCGGATTTTCGGCGCACGCGGCGAAGATGCGACGGATCGCGTGATCCGTGCCCTGCACCACGCCGACCCTGAGTGACGGATCCATCGGCACGACGCCATCCAGAATCACGCTGCGCAGACGGCCGGGAGCGGCGCGCATCACGTGCTGTGCCAGGTACGTCCCGTACGAGACGCCGTACAGGTTGAACTGCTCGTAGCCCAACGCCGTCATCACCATCGGGATGTCCGCCGCGTTTTCGACCGTGTCGTAGGCGGAGAGGTTTACGCCCTCCGCTGCCAATCGGTCCCGGCATGCTTGCAGACCCGCTAACACTCGCGCCTCTTTGGTTTCCGCATCCAGGTCTTCTCCTAACACTTCGATGCCGGCGCGGTATTGCTCTTCACACAGCAGCGCCGGCTCGGAGTACGTCGTGCCGCGCTGCTCGATGAAGACGATGTCGCGCTTTTCTCGGATGTCCGAGAACTGTCCGGAGAACACCCCTGGGGCTGACGCAACCGATGATCCGCCCGGCCCACCGGATTCGATGACCATGGGGTCGGGCGCGGGATCGTCGCCGGTGGCTTTGACGATGGCGACGGCGAGGCGGATCGTTCGATCATTCTGGACGGCGTGTTCCTCCGGCACGGTCACGTAGCCGCACACGATGTCTTTTGGGCGCTTGAGGCTTGTACCTTCATCGACCCCATATGGGGCTTCGTCCGGCAGCTCGATGGGGCAGGGGGCTTGCTCGAATGTCCCTACGCCTGCGGGTGTGCCCGGGTTCGCTGCGCCGCTGCACGCGGTCAGCGCGAAGGCCACAATCCACAACGCCAGTAATTTGTATCGCATCATGCTCTCCTGCTTCGGTCTCCCTGCTGGGAGGTTTCAGTGATGCTCTCAGTATATAAAATGAAAGAGGTCGATGCAATAAAAAAGCGCCGAACGGCGCTCTAGAGGGCTGAATGGCGTATTTTGAGGGGTGAATGGAACGGTTTGTCGTTTGTATTTTCAACCACAAAG
>JBJYXQ010000453.1:0-2640 GCA_046260035.1 Anaerolineae bacterium | reverse complement strand
GTGGTGGCGTGCGCTTCAAGGCAAACTTGTGCATCGGCTGCCACAACTGCGTGGAAGCCTGTCCGTTCGGCGCGGCGCTGTGGGACGAAAGCCAACATAATCCGCGAATTTGCGTCTACTGTGGGTACTGCGCGGATTACTGCCCGTATGGCGTGATTGCTTTGGAAGAGTTGTGAGTTGTCGGAGGTCATTATGCTGACAGATGATCCACTGAAAAGAGTGCTCTACGTTGATCTTTCCCGTCGCAGTTTCGAGGTGCGCGAGCGGCCTGAGCTTTTCGACGAGTGTTTGGGCGGGACCGCTGTTGGTATTCGCCTGTTGGAAGAGGAATGTCCTGCCGGAGCGGATCCGCTAGGACCGGAGAACCCAATCATCTTCACGGTAGGGCCTCTGGTGGGACTGTATCCGCTCGCGTCCAAGACGGTGGCGATGTTCAAATCACCGCACACGGGCAACCTCGGCGAGAGCCATGCCGGTGGGCGTAGTGCCGTCTCCATCCGTATGGCAGGCTACGGCGCGGTGGTGATTCGCGGCGTGAGCACGATGCCTGTATACCTCGTCATTGACCAGGACGGCGTGCGCTTCCGCGATGCGACAGCCCTGTGGGGGACGCGCAGCAGTTACACGACCGGCTCGGTGTTGCGCGTGCGCGAGGGGGGCAGCGGTACCCGTTCGATTATGCGTATCGGCCGCGCGGGCGAGAAGCAGGTCAGCTACGCCTGTGTCGTTACGGAGACCTACCGCCACTTCGGGCGCTTGGGATTGGGGGCTGTGTTCGGCAGCAAACAACTCAAGGCCATCGTCATCGAAGGAAAGCGCAACTTGCCCGTGGCCGATCGGCGCGCTTTCCGCCAGACTTACGACGCGATCTACAAGGCGGCCGTCGAGTCGCCATTGATGAAGAAATACCACGAGATAGGCACGCCCATCAACGTGATTCCGCTGGATGCTATCGGTGGGTTGCCCACGCGCAACCTGCAATCCGGACGCTTTGAGGGCGCGGAGGCCATCTCCGGTGAGAATTTGGCTGCGAATTACTTGGGACGGCGTGTGGCGTGTGCGCATTGTCCGGTGGCCTGTGTTCACCTGGCGGCGCTGCGTATCCCCTATCCCAACGATCCCTACTTCTACAAAACGCTGATGCTTGGCTACGATCACGAACCGATCTTCGCTACGGGCAGTATGCTAGGGCTGGATGACGTCTCCGGTATGTTGCAGGTTATGGACGAGATTGAGGTACAGGGCCTCGACGTGATGAGCGCGGGGGTAACGCTTGCCTGGGCGACGGAAGCATTCGCGCGCGGCCTTATCACGGAAGCGGAGACCGACGGGGTGGCGCTGGCCTTCGGTGACGCGACGGGCTACATCGAGGCCGTGCAGCGCATCACCACGCAGCCCACCGACTTCTACCAGGCGCTGGCACGGGGCGCCGAGCACGCCGCGATGATCTACGGGGGGCTGGATTTCGCGCTGGCTTTCGGTGGCAACGAGATGCCCGGCTATCACACCGGCCCGGCATGTCACGTGGGCTGGTTGGCCGGCGCGCGTCACAGTCACCTGGACAACGCGGGCTACAGCCTCGACCAGACCGCTCTGAAGAAGGGCCAGCCTCTCACGCCCGATGGTGTGGGCGAAGCGCTGGTCAACGAGGAGCGCTGGCGGCAGGTACTCACCAGCCTCGTCGTGTGCCTTTTCGCGCGCGGTGTCTACGATCGCGATACGGTACTCGGCGCGTTGGCGGCGGCAGGCTTCCCGTGGAATGCGGGTGACCTGGAACGCCTGGGCGCGGAGACGCTGCGCCGCAAGGTCGCCTTCAAGCAGCGCGAGGGCTTCGACTTTGATGCGTTGCGCATCCCGCAGCGCATTATCGAGACCCCTTCACCTGCTGGACCGTTCGATGAGGCGTTTGTGCGGGAGGCGATTGAGAGTTATAGTTCCTCACTGTAGGCGCTCTCAGCCATAACCATGTTAGTAGCGACAGCGCGGCTAAAGCCGCAAAGAAAGAGTGTTTTTCGTGGGCGGGCGCAGCCCGCCCACGAAAAACACTCCCAAAACCCTCTTTAAATTTCCTGAGTCTGGAAGCCTATCCGCTAGTAAGTGGCCAAAAGATCGGCAAAACAAGCAGAATCACGATAAACGAAAGGATCGTCAGGGGTAAGCCCACTTTGAAGAAGTCCTTGAAACTATAGCCTCCTGGCCCCATCATCAGGATGTTGACCGGATGCCCGAGAGGAGTGACAAAAGCCAGGGATGTCGCCAGCGCGACGCCCATCGCCATCGCGCGGGGATCAACGCCCAACTGTTGGGCTGCCTGGATGGCAATGGGGGCTATAACGGCTGAAACGGCAGCGCCTTTCATCGCCTGCGATAAGAGAACGGTGAGCGTGAGCAGCCCCAGCAAAAGCGCTAAAGGACCAAAAGGGCCAAGTATGTTGGTGAGCGCTGTCGCGAAAATGGCGGTCGCGCCTGTCTTTGTCATAGCCAATCCCAGCGGCAGCATCCCGGCGACCAAAAAAATAATTCGCCACTCGATGGCGTGATAGACCCCTTCCATCGTCACGATGTCGGTAAACACCATCACCAGAGCGCCCGCTAGCATGACTTCGCTTACCGAAAACCAGCCGAGCGCGGCTACAATAA
>JBJYXQ010000452.1:0-18591 GCA_046260035.1 Anaerolineae bacterium | reverse complement strand
TTCGTGATTGGTTGAGTCCAGAGTTGTTCAGTCATTTCCGTCTCCTTATCAGGTAGACGGTAGACGGGTTAGGACGAACAAGCCCTGTCTACTGTCTACCGTATACCGTCTACAGTTTCGCTAACACCGCTTTTGTGGCGCTCGGCAGATCCATAAACTGCTCCACCACCGTCGCGCCGACCTCGCGCAACCGCGACACCTTGCCTTCGTATGTGCCGCGCCCGCCTTCGACAATCGCGCCCGCGTGCGAGAAGCGGGTGCCGCTCTTCGCGGCCTTGCCGCCGATGTAGGCGATCAGCGGCTTGGTGAACGCGCCTGCTTCGATCAGGTCGGCGACGCGCTCTTCCTGGCTCGTGCCGATCTCGCCGAACATGACGACAGCTTTCGTATCTGGATCGCGTTCAAACTCGAGCATTACATCGGGATGGGGCAACCCCACCACCGCATCGCCACCCACGTGGACGAGCGTGGTCGCGCCGATGCCTTCGCGGGCCAGGTAGTACGCCATCGACGACGTGATCCCGCCGCTGCGCGAAGCCACGCCCACCGGTCCAGGGAAGAACCACGACTTCGCCGACGCCGCCCGCCCGCCGATCATGCCCAACACAGCCTTGTCGGGGCTGAGCACACCCAGCGTGTTCGGCCCGATGAAGCGCGCCCCGGCGGACTTGGCACGTTTGGCAATCGCCAGCACATCGTAGATCGGCACGCGGTCGGGGACAATGACGAGCAGCTTCACACCCGCATCGATCGCCTCCAATGCCGCGCTCTTCACCAACGGCGCGGGAATGAAGAGCACGCTGATGTCAATTGGTCCAGCTTGCTCCCACCCCTCGACCACAGTATCGTACACTGGAATATCGTCAACTGACTGTCCACCCTTGCCTGGGGTCACTCCGGCGACAACCTGCGTGCCATAACCGACCATCAATTTCGTCCGGGCCATGCCTTCCCGACCCGTAATGCCCTGCACTAGAACTCGTTTGGTTTGATCGATAAGAATTGACATCGTATATCTCCTACGCATCCAATCCCGGAATAGGGAGCGTGACTTTCCCGCCCCCGGCACCGTAAAGCAAACAATCTACCTCACATCCCAAGCACTCAGAGCAGCGACCTTTCTTGGCTTCCTCCAGTGTGATGTTGAGGACAGGGCATCCATCATCATTAAGCTTCAGGATTTGACGCCCGCACGCCTCAATACACACCTTGCTCTCGCACGTTGCGCAAATGGCGTGATCGTAGGTAACGGTGCCGCCCGTAACTGTTTTGAAGGTGTATGGTTGTGATGCGTGATGCGTGATACGTGATACGCCGCTCGCTTTTTCGCTGATTCGCTGATTCACTGATTCTTGAATCAAAGCTTTGAGCCGCGCCGCGCAAAAATCAGGGGAATCGTCCTTCTTGTACCCCTCGACCTTCGCGGGGATGCGCCCGTTGAGTGCCTCAAGGATTTCGACGGCCTTATCTTCCGCGTTTCCACCCAGGCGGATGACGACTGGAACATCCAATTGTGCTTCGAGGAACGCCTTGAACAATCCTCGTGCGGAGTAGAATTGCTCCTGGCTGGCGACACCGGAGCCGGAGCCGAAGTAGCCGTCAACCGGCCCGGTGGCGAGGATAATTTTCGCCGCGCGGTAGACTTTGCTCGCCGGCGGATTCCCGCTGGTATCCACGAAGGTTGCCAGCTTGTAACCCTGTCGCAGCACCGCGTCCATGCTCATCATCGAGCCGCCGCCGCCCGCGCCGTGGAAACCAACGTAGCCCTGCCCCTTCTCGAAATCCTCCGCCATCTGGATGAAGTAAAACGTGCCGCGATAATCGCCGGCTTCCACGTCATAGGCGATTTTCTCCAGCTTCGTCGGCGGGCGGTCGTACTCGCGGGCGATGGCGATGCCCAAATCCTTGTGACGGAAGACGGCGTAATCGTCCACGGTGATGCGGCAGTCGGCGGCGACGAGTTTGCCGCCGGTCGTCAGCGCCAGCGGATTGATCTCAGCAGCACGCGCCTCGTACGTGCGCGCGACGTCGTAGAGCTGCACCAATAACCCACCCAGGTCACGCTGCAACCTTCCGCCGATGCCAGTTTTGCGGACAAGGTCGCGGGCCTGATAGTCCTGCAAGCCGAACTCGATATCGACGTGCGTGCTGGCGACTTTGTCGGGATGTTCTTTGGCGATGTCTTCGATGCCGGTGCCGCCGACGCTCGCGAACATCACCAGCGGGGCCTGCGTTCGATCATCCACGATGACGCCGGCGTAGAATTCGCGATCGATTGCGATCTGTTCTTCAACCAACACATGCTCCACCGTGAAACCCTTCACCTTCAAGCCGAGAATCGCCTGCGCGGCAGCGACCGCCTCGTCGGGCGTGGCCGCCTTGCGGATACCGCCCACACTCGCCCGTCCCGTGATCCACGCTTGCGCCTTCACCATCACCGGCTTGCCGATTTCCCCGGCAATTATGCGCGCTTCGTCGGGCGTACTCGCTACCCGTCCCTGAGGAATCGCGACTTTGAACTGTTTGAGCAGAGCTTTGCCCTGATACTCGTGCAATCGTGCCATCCATACCCTCCCAGCAGAATTGGAATAAAAAATGGGCAAAGCTGCAAGCGATTCGGTCGCTTACAACCCACCCATTCAAAAGACCCATCAAGATGTTGCCATGCTCACAGTTTAGAGAAAACCGGAATCGCTGGCAAGTGACACTTCACCCTGAAAGCCTTGCGAAGATTCATGCGCACCGCAAGGGCGCACACCTTCGCAAGACGGCAATCATCGGTTACCGCTCGTTTGTTCGTTCCTTATCCGTGGTCGGCAACCAGTATCCAGCTTCTAGCTTCCAGCCTCGAGTTCGTCCAGCATCTCGGCCAGCAAATCGAACCCACCCTGCCAGAAATCGGGCGAGGCCATATCGAAGCCCGCTTCACTGATGATATGGTTGGGACTGGCAGAGCCGCCATAGGCCAAGATACGCAGGTAGTCCGGTTCAAACGCCTTGCCCAGTTCCTTGTATTTACGGTAGAGCGCCAGCACGAGCAGGTTGCCGAAGGCGTAGGCGTAACAGTAGAAGGGTCGGTCGTAGATGTGGGGGATCGCCAGCCATTCGTAGCGGAAGTCGTCGCTCAGTTCCAGCGCATCACCGAATTGCTCGCGCAGGTTTTCAAGATAGGCCGCATATAGGTCATCGGGCTTCGCGCCGTCCACAATCATCTGGTGCGCCTGCTTCTCGAAGATGACGAAGTAGCCCTGCCGGATAATCGTGGCGTAGGCGTCGTCCAGCAGCGTGCTGATAAGCGTGCGGCGCACGGCAGGGTCAGTCTCCTCCGCCAGCAGCTTGTCGTTGAGCAGCATCTCGCCGAAGACGGACGCCGTCTCTGCCATCGGCAGCGAGGAGTGGAAGGTCAGCGGCGAGTGCTCCGCTGCCATCATCCCGTGGACGGCGTGCCCCAGCTCGTGTGCCAGCGTCGAAACGTCTTGAATCCTGCCCTGAAAGTTCACTTGCACCCAGGGCGTGAGCGTGGGCAGCGGGCCGTAGCAGAACGCGCCATCCATCTTGCGCGGGCGGATCTCACTGTCGAGGTGTTCGACCTCCAGCACGCGCAGCGCTTGATCGGCCAACGTGGGCGAGAACGCACGATATGCCGCATCAACCATCCGCACGGCATCGTCGAAGGGATACGTCTTTTCGACCTCAGCGAGCGGCGCGTACAGGTCATAGCGCCGCAGACGCTTTACGCCCAAGGCGCGCGCCTTGAAGCGGAAGAACCGCTGGAAGAGCGTCACATTCTGGCGGATGACGTCCAGTAGTGTCTCCACCACCGCGTCGGGGATGTCATTTGCGAGGTTACGCACGCTGATCGGACTGGCGAACGCACGCAGTTTCAGATTTTCAGCCTGCCAGTCGCGCACGCGGGCCGCGTAGACGTAGGCCAGCACATCGGCCTGGGTCTCGTAGACGCGATATAACTCCTGGTACGCCGCCGCACGCAGGTCGGGATTGGGGCTGGTGACGTAGAAGGACAACTGCCCGCGCGTCAGTTCCTTCTCCTCGCCGTCCACGGTGAGGTGGAACTTGAAGGCGTTGGTCAGCATATCGTAAAGCGTCTTCACCGCCTGGATGCCGTTGACATCCTTGATGTTGATGATCTTTTCCTCGGCTTCACTGAGCGTATGCGGTTTGAAAAGACGCAGGCTTTCCAGGTAATAGCGCAAGTCGCCACTATGCGCCATCAACCGCGCTGCTGCGTCATCGTCCAGCGCCTTCCACCACAACTCGAAGAAGAGCGTGCGATTTTGTACATCGGCGATAAACTGCTGCACGCGCCCGCGGAAGGCCAATGCATCCTGGTTGGCGATGTCTTCCGAAAACCAGAGGTAGGCGTAGGCCATCAACCGCCCCGCGTCGGCGTAGAGTTGCTCATAACGGGCAAGGAGATCGAGGAAGGTGTCTTCGGCCATATCGGGCGCAAGTTGATCGCGTAGCGCTTCCACCTCACCGAGGCAGGTTTCTATGTCCGCAAAATGCTGTTCCACCTCCGGCGTCCCGACCGGTGGGAGCAAATCATCCAATCTCCAGCGTTGGGGTTCGTATGTCATGAATGTCCTCCTTCGACAAATAGTTACAGGTTGCAGGTTAAAAGTTACGAAAACCGTGCTCAGGCCTTCTTCTTGAACAGCCGGTCATAACCGGCCAGGAGCGCGACAAGCACGAGAAAGATGAAGGTCAGGAACAAGTCGCGGGGCCAGAGACTGCGGGCATACGTGGAACGGTAGCTCAACAGATTCACAATCCACAAAACAACTTGATACAACAGTGCCAGGCTAAGCGCGCCGCCGGTACTCTTACGTCGCCAGGCAATGATTGCCGCTGCCAGAAAGATCACGCCCCACAACCCGTACACGCTCGCCAACAACGGCAGCGACAGTGAGGGTGGATATTCGGCAAGCGCAGGCGCAATATAGACCGTCATCCCCGCGCGGAGCAAATTCGCCACGCCGAATACGGTCCATACTATGATGATAGCCGTCTCACGCCATTTTTTATGCACAACGGCATTGTACAACAGGATGCGCGAAAAGCGAGAGCGTGGGCGAGTTGTCAACTCGCGCTACATTTGGACTTACGACAGATAAAGAACAAGTACGCGCCTTGCTCAGGCAGAGGTTCTTCGTAATAGCGACGCAGGAGAGCGGCAGTGAGAGATAAATTCCAGCGCGTGGGAACGAGCAGCCAGCGCCCGGTAAGCTTTTTCGCCAGCACGCAGGGCAATCCTAGCGGATGTCCCCATTCCAGGGCCGCCAGCGCTGCCGGGGAGAAATAGCCCCACCAGCGTTCTACGTGGAGACCGACACGGGAAAGACGATCAGTCCACTCTTCGGGCGTATTGTAGTAGTGGTGACGCGTGATGCGATCGAAGAGACGACGGTAAGATTCGGCGAGGCCACGCAGGCGCAGCGCATCAAGCACTCGCGCTACAGAAAGGAACTGCCGGAAATTCGGTCCCGGCACGCAGAAGTAGAACGCGCCGCCCGGTTGGAGCACGCGGGCTACCTCCTGCACGACCGGCTCCACATCGGGGATGTGCTCCAGCACAGAGTTGCTGATGACGGTGGCAAAGTGCGCGTCCGGGAACGGCATCCGCGCACCATCGGCGTGGGTGACGACATGGTAGACGTCACGGGCGCGGGCTTCCCGCAGCGGCCCCACCCACGGATCAAGTCCCACGTCCAGCTTATGCGCAAAAGCCACAGACGCAAAATGCCCATCGCCGCACCCCACATCGAGCACCGGCGCAGACATCGGCAGATCGACGTAGAAATCCGCTTCGACGGCACGCAGCAGCGCGCGGAAAGCAGGTAGTTCTTGTAGTTGTTGGCGGAAAGTATCTCGTGGCATTATTGATTCACCTCTTATGTTAGCGCTCAGCTATCAGCAAAAATGCTGACCGCTAACAGCTAATTGCTGATCGCTATTGTGTTGTAAATGGACACAAATCGCCCCATGTGTATGTTGGATTGGCATACCCAAAGCTGTTGAGAAAATCCAATATATCTTGTACCTCAGGCGCACGGATCGCTTCAGCGCAGGCGAGCGCCATATCGCTGTGGGCGGTGTAGCTGCCCCAAAAGCGCTTGGCCATCGCAGCGGCTGCAGAGCCTGTGGTTCCCGATGGGAAGTCGTCCATCAAATGCTCATAGTAGGTTTGGGCATTCGGCTCATTCTGCAACTGGAGTTCCAACAGAAGCAGTCGCCAGTCGGCGAGAGCGGTGAACCAATGCTCTTCTTCATCGCGACTGATGGTCACGGCCCAGGCTTTCAACGTTTTATCGTTATACACCCGCAGATAGGCATCAAGCGCGTACGCGTAACGCCCGGCGAACAGCGCTTCGTCACCATCACGGAAAACGTGATAACGATAAATCGCTGGTCCCGCAACGGTCGCCGTGACAGTGAATGCGCCCAGAGGTGTGGCCACACCTGTGGGATCGCCAGCCCAGGCAAGTGTCGTCGTGACCGGGCGCTGCGGACCGGCATCGGCAGAGCTGGCTCCTCCGATTCCGGCGAGAATCTGCCCATCTTGTAGTGCAAATGCCGCATCAGTGAACGTGAAAGTATCCCCAGCGCGCTCCTGGAAATCCCGCCCACCCCACGACCAAACGTGCAGCGTATGCCAGCACGTCTGCGCGCCGCACGCGATTTCGGTGAAGACCAGGTCCGCCAATCCATCTTGGGTCACATCCTCTGCGCCAACAAGGTTGAGACCAAACCACGCGCCCGGCGCGTAGGTGTAGAGCGAGTGCACCGTTCCTTCACGGCAAGTGTAGATTGCCAGCACCCCTTCGGGCGGGTGAAGCTCCGCCTCAGGCACTTGACTCGTCGGATTGACAAAAGCGACAATGCTATCCGCGATCCCGTTGCTGTCAAGATCCGCGCGGACAAGCGTTTCGCCGGTTGTAGCGCTGGCACCCCATCGAGCAAGCAGCGCCGGGATGCGCTTGGGATCACCGCCTTCGACCAGATAAATGCGCAATGTCTCGGCATAGTCGTCAAAGTTTTCTGGGCGCTCCGGGAAGGCGACATCGCGCCGTGCCGGGCATGGATCAACGACGGACGTAGGCGCAGGCTGCACATCCGCCATCGCCGGGACGGTCGTAGGTGTGTATTTCAACGTCCGCTCCGGGATGGTGGAGGGGACGGAAGACGCAGAACGACCACATCCGAGCAGGATGCTCATCGTTCCCAGGATCAAAGCCCATCGCCGCCACATAGACCCTAGTATAACCGCCGTGCGGCGAACGGCAACCACCAGTTTATGGAGCCAATTGTGCTGATTTGATAACATCTTGCGTAACGCAAAGCGTAGTTGCACATACTTCTGCGTTGTGATACAATAACTTTATCTTAATCTAAATTACTGACCTGAACATAGAAAATTAAAGCTGTACCGGTGTTTTATGGGCTTAGGAAGTTTAGTTAATTTCCTTCGGGTCAGTCGTTATTATTGACAGGGGCGCGGCGCGTATCGCAAAGCAAACGATGGAAGGAATACTCAATGGAGTATGAACATGTCCCCCCAGAACAGATCGAGCGGTGGGCAACCGCGATTCGAGAGCGCGGCCTCGCAGATGTAGCGCTCCCGTTCCTGAGCGTGCTTCAGGTGTGGGGATTTGTGGGTGGACAAATGCTGTGGATGTTGGCCCCCTTTTTCGGCGAAAGCCTC
Organism: Anaerolineae bacterium; assembly: GCA_046260035.1. Lineage (GTDB taxonomy): Bacteria > Chloroflexota > Anaerolineae > B4-G1 > SLSP01 > DSWT01. The sequence goes on along the minus strand of JBJYXQ010000452.1, from coordinate 10,868 downwards.
GCGTCGTTTGCCGAGGCGCTAGAACAACCGGAAACGCTGCGCCAGCTTGGAGACAACTTACGCGCGGGTGAGGTGCAGTAGATGATAAACCAGACCCTGATGCAAATGATGGCCCTGGGGGTTGTCCTGGTGGCTGCGATTGCCTTTGCGATCTACGGGATGCGCTATCGCAACCAGTCGCCGCCAACGCGCTCGGTTCCAGTCTTCCCCTCTCTGGCTGACGAGGTTGGGCGTGTGGCTGAAGAAGGTGCAGCCATCCACGTTGCACTCGGCAACGGCAGCCTTATCGGCGAAGACGCGATGACATCTGTAGCAGCGCTGCAAGGCCTGAGCGCGTTGATCGATTTGTCGGCAGTCTACGACACCCCCCCGCTTATCACCACCAGTGACCCCACACTCTATCTATTGGCAGGTGACTGGATGCGCCGCGCGTATACGCGCCTTGGCAGCGCCGATCTCTACAAATCGGCGGCAGTGCAGTTCACGGCAACTTCGCCTATCACATATGCAGCGATGGCAGCGACTTACGTTTCCGATAGTGGAATCGGCTCAAACATCGTCTTGGGAGCTTTCACCCAAGAGGCTACCCTGTTGACAACCGCTGCCGAGAAGCGCAGCATCCATTCCTCCGGTGGTACGACATTGCCGCAAGGCCTGGGCGCGTTATACCCGGCCCTGGACCAAGAACAGTTGGTCATGGGTGAGGATATGTTTGCCGGCAGCGCGGCAGTGTCGCAAAGTTCCGCTGGGTCAGCAAGCCTATGGGCGCAGAATGTGTTGCGCTGGTTGGTGATTGCCGGTATCCTTGGCGGAGCTCTGATCTCGCTCGCCGGGATAGGAGGCGCCTAGATGTTCAAGCGCTTTCTCCCGACAATTATGGCAATGTTGGCAGGAATCCTGGTCCTGCTTGGCTACCTTTTGCCGCTAGACTTCCTTGTCACGCTACGCGATGTGGTTTTGCTGCGCTGGGCCATGATTTTAGCCGCCTTCGCCCTGATCGTTGCCTTTCTGAATTTGCTGTTCGTCCACCTTCTGCGACTGACCAGTGCCCGAAAAAAGAAATTCACCAGTCTGCTGGTAGTCTTGTCGGCACTCGGCACACTGATACTGGTACTCGTGCAAGGTGCCGAAGGGACCTGGACGCAGCAGGTGCTCAACACCGTGTTGATTCCCGGTGAATCCGCGCTTCTGGCGCTGACGGCAGTAACATTGATTGTGGCGGGGATGCGCATCTTACGCGCACGGCGCACGGCGGGTGCAGTCGTCTTCGTAATTGCGGCAGGCATCATCCTGCTAACGACCGTCGCTTACAGTGTCTATCCGAACGTTTTCGCTGTGCTCCGGGAGGGCGTCAACACCCTGGCAACAGCGGGGATGCGCGGACTCGTGATGGGCGTCGCCTTGGGCGTCACATTAACCGGCTTGCGGGTTCTCTTAGGCATTGACCGGCCGCACAGCGATGAGTGAGTGTGAATATGGTCCGTTGTCCTAAATGTGGCAAGATGAATAAGGATAGCAGCCTCTTTTGCAGCCAATGCGGTGCAACGTTACCGCAAACGCGCATTCGTTGTCCTGAGTGTGGGACAATGAACCCGATCGGCAATGTCTTTTGTAGCCAATGCAATACGCGCCTGCTTTCTGCCGAGATGCAATTGCCCGAAGAACCCAAACCGGCAGCAGAAGAAGCACCCGCTGGTGTGAAAGGTATCTCGCTCCCCACGTTGCCGACGGCCAAGGAAGGCGCGCTCGAACCGGAGGAACTGCCAGATTGGCTATTGGAATTGACGGAACAATCACTCGGAAAGCCGACAGAGACACCGGGGGCAGCAGAACCAACGCCGGCAGATCAATTCCCGGACTGGCTTTCCGGCCTCGCGGACGACACCGCCGATACTGTCACTGGCGAGACGTCAGATGTCTCCTCCACAGATGAATCCACCCCGGAAGAAGAACCGGCATTGTCCGAACTGCCCGACTGGTTTTCCGAACTGGCAGGCGAAACCTCTACGCCAGAAATGGCTGAATCAGAAGAGCCCTCTGCCGACGTGACGCCAGATTGGTTCGCCGACCTGCTCGAAGAAGATGAAACGACCGGGGGAGAAGTGGAAGCTGCGAGCAGTTTAACCGCAAGCGCTTTTGAGGAAGTGGCGGAGGAAGAACCGGCCCTGGAAGAATTGCCAGATTGGCTCTCCGATTTGACACCTGAAGAACCCGCCGCCGCACCAGCGGAAGACATTTTCGAGATGGCTCCGCCTCCATCGGCATGGGAGGCTGACACGCCTGCCGAACCTGCACCCAGTTCACCCGACTTCGCCGCAGAACCGCGCGCCGAACTCCCCGATTGGCTGCTTGCATCCGCTGTGCCAACGCCATCCGGCGAAGCCCCCGTCTCACAGCCGCTGCCCGAGTGGTTGTCGAAGAACGCCGAGGAATCCGCGCCAGATCAGGAAACAGGTGGACCGTCCGGCGCGGGCCAATTTCCTACTTGGCTGATGAAGGGTGCAGAACCAGGCACAGTGTCGGCTGCGCCACGTACGCCTGCTCCATCTCATCCCGAGCCAGTAGAAGCTGCCCCAACCCCTTCAGCTGTTTTAGAACCGGAAGAAGCGCCTCAGGCAAGCGAGCCTGAAGCGGGCACACCTGATTGGCTCCTTGGGATATACGAAGAAGAGAGCGAGCCACAGCCTGTCACGCCTGCGGAAGAACCTGAAGTAGAAGAAACTGCAGGTGACTTACCGGATTGGCTCGCGGATATTTACAGCGAGGAAGAGGGCGAACCGCAGGCAACTGTCTCCCCCACAGAACCAGAGGAAGCGGTAGCTGAGACTGGCGAAGCTGCTGGCGGTTTGCCAGATTGGCTCGCGGGCATCTACAACGAAGAAGAGGAAGAGCCAGCAGGCGCTGTCTTCACTGCGGAGTCGGAGGAAGAAGAAATTGCGCCCGAGACGGCTGTGCCGGATTGGCTTGCGGGTGTTATGGCTGAAGAACCTGTTCCAGCACAACCACAGATACCCTCAGAGAACGAAGAGACTGCGCCCGGAATCGGTGAAGCCGCAGATGCTATGCCGGATTGGCTCTCAGGATTGGTAACGGAAACGCCCGAAGAAGAGGAAAAACCCAGTCCCTTTGCCGAAGAGAGCCCCATCTTTACCGAACCAGTACCTGAGGAAGCATCGCCCGCTACTGCAGCCACACCAGATTGGCTCAAAGGTGTGACAGCGGAAGACGAAGAATTGGCTCTCGAACAGGAACAGCCTGCTTTTATACCCAGTGAGGCAGATTCTGGCGCATCTGAGGAAGAATACGAAGAACCGGTGCTCGAAGGAGGCGAAATACCGGACTGGCTCAAGGGACTACAACCTTCTGCACCAAGTCCGGTTGAGGAAGAGGCCGCCTTCATGGAACGTGTATCTGAAGATGAGTCTTTGGTGCGGGCCGAAGTGCCGACTTGGCTGCAAGGACTGCGTCCACCAGGAACTGGGCCTTTGCCGCCTCTGCCTGAAATGATGGTGCCGGGTGCGGAGGTCCCTCCTCCAGAAGAAGGCGGGCTAGTCCGTGCAGAGATTCCCGATTGGGTGCAGCAGTTGCGCCCAGTGCCTACCGCCGAAGGCGAGCAACGCTCCCTTGAGCCGGCGGAAACAGAAGGCCCACTGGCCGGTTTACGTGGTGTGCTTCCGAGTGGATTGGCGATGGATATGCCCGCAGACTTCCAACCCGCGCCACCGCCAGCGATCCCGGAATCCATCGTAGCCCAGGCGCAACTCTGGCAAAAACTGCTCGAACAACCTCGTAGCGTACAACGCCCGGTCGCGCAATACCGCGCACGTTCGGGCAAGGGACAATTGGCAACACGCCTGATCGTGGCTGTGATCCTGCTCGCTGTGACGGTGCTCGGTCTGCTGTGGGGTGGTACCATACCGCTATCGCAGGCGATCAGCCAACCGCATATCGAGCACTTCAGCAAGGCCATTGATACACTAGAACCAGGAGATACGGTGATCGTTGCCGTAGAGTACGGCCCGGCAGAAGCAGGTGAAATGACAATCCTGGCGGAAGCGGTAATGCAACACCTCGCGGATCGAAATGCGCAGATGATGGTGGTAAGCACTTTACCTGAAGGAACCGGCCTGATCCAAGGTCTACTCAAACCTCTGGCATTGGCCAATCGCCTGCCAGTAGGGCAGACCGCTTACCTGCCTGGTTCATCAAACGGCGTAGCGCAATTCCTGAGCGCACCGGCGGAGGCCAAGATGATTGTCGTTTTGGCGGGCCGCGCTGAGCGTCTGCGCTGGTGGGTGGAGCAGAATAACGCTACACAGGTGCTGCCAATGGCGATGGCCGTCAACGCAGCGACTGCGCCGTTAGCGATGCCCTACCTCGAAACATCATCGGCAGCGGGCTGGATGGCGGGGCTTCCCGATGTGGCGGCCTATCAGCAGTTCCGGGGATTGACAAACAGCGTCCTCGACAGCCAACTCGACGCGCTGATGTTGACCCATTGGGCAGCGCTGGCTTTGCTGCTCTTCGGTCTATTCTACTACTTAGCTTTGGGCAAGAAGGGGGCCTCTTAACGTCATGGGCATCGACATCATTGGCTTGATTGTGGGCGCGGTGGTGACGTTGGTCATCTTCAGTTACCTGCTTGGCGACAACGTCCTCTATCGCTGGATGCTGGCCTTGCTCGTAGGAAGCGGCGCAGGTTATGTGACGGGCGTCGTCGCAAAGGGCGTGCTGTTCGATTGGTTCATCGCAGCCCGCGAAGCAAACACGCTCGTAATCCAAATCTACTACTTCGTTCCCGTCTTTTTGGGCATCCTGCTCATCTTCAAGAGCTTTTCCTCATCCAAAGCATTAAGGCGCCTATCCGTACTTGGCAATATCCCGATGGGCTACCTGATCGGTACGGGAGCCGGTGTCGCTATTGGTGGAGCGCTGCTAGGGACATTGTTCCCGCAGATTGTGACGACCAGTGCCGCGGTGACGCTGGACAACCTGCCGTGGGGACTCGTGCGGGGTCTCGTGATGGTGGGCGGCACGATTGCAGCGTTACTCGTCTTTTCCCCACGCTCGACCAGCAAAAATGGCGAGACCGCGCCGACGGCCACCACGCGGCCGACGCTGTTGCGCCGCGTTGGCGAGTTCTTCATCATTGTCGCATTGGCGGCGGCTTTTGCTGGTGCCATTACAACGGGATTGACGCTGTGGGTTGAACGGTGGTCAGCGGTGCTCACAGTGCTCAGAGAAGCGCTTTCTCTCATAGGGGGCTGATGGATGACTGAAGAGCGCACCATAGAATCGATCCTTGTCGCAGATTGCGGCACAGTCTTCACCAAATTGCTGCTCCTGGAAAGCGTGGAAGGTCGCTACCGCTTTGTGGCGCAGGCAGAAACCCTAACGACAATAAATCCCCCCTGGGATGATCTGAGCGTGGGCGTGGTCAACGCCCTCGAGGAGCTCGAGCAGATCACGGGACGCCCCCTTTATGCAGCCGGCCGTTTGCTCACCCCGCAGCAAGGCCTGAAGGGAGTGGATGCCTTCGTGGTCATTTTGAGCGCGCCCGAACCGCTGAGCCTCGTTATCGCTGGCCTGGTGCGGGAGATGAGCCTGGAAAGCGCGCGCCGTGCCGCCAGCGGGACCTACACCTCTATTAAGACAGTCCTCTCGCGGGAGGGGAGCCTCAATTCTCCGCAGACAACGTGGTCACGCACGGTGCGTGACATTTCGCCTGACGTAGTGCTCTTAGTCGGTGGCGTCGATGGCGGTGCACGCCGCCCGGTTATGGAACTAGCTGACGCCATCGCGCTGGCCGCTTCGATGTTGGAGCGTGACCAGCGCCCAGTCGTGCTCTACGCCGGCAACGCCGGGTTGCGCCCACAAATCACCAAACTGATGGGCGATATCACGCACGTCGAGGTTGTAGACAACGTCCATCCCACAGCCGATACCGAACATCTGGGACCGGCGCAAAGTGCGTTGGAGGAACTCTACATCGACGAACGTATGAACGCAGCGCCAGGTGCGGAAACCTTGCTTACCTGGAGCCGTCTCCCGCTACTGCCCACAGCAACCGCCTTCGCGCGCGTCGTAGACTACCTCTGTCGCCGCGAAGGCAACGGCGCGGGACGCGCTGATCGTGGCGTTTTGGGCGTCGATGTAGGCGCAGCGACGACGACGGTAGCCGCCAGCTTCGAGGATCGCTCGTATGTGACGATTTACGACAAGGGTATTGCTTACGGCCCATTGGAGTGGATCCAGGAGCATGACGCAGCATCGCTGCTGCAATGGCTGCCCGAAGAGATGGAAGAAGAGGAATTATTAATATTGTTGCACAATCGCGAGTTACGCCCATGGACCGTTCCACAAGATCCGCGCGAACTGTGGGTGGAACAAGCTGTAGTACGGGAGATGTTGCGTTCGGCGTTGGACATGGCACGCCCGACCTGGGATGCCGGCAAGATCGATGCTGTACCGGGCATGTTGCCGGGCGTCGATCCCATTCTCCTCTCCGGCGGTGGGTTGGTCCACATGCCGCGTCCTGGGCAGGCACTGTTGATCACCCTGGACGGTCTGCAGCCGACCGGCATTTCTACCATCCTGCTGGACGTCAACCGCGCCGCATCTGCATTGGGAGCGGTAGCGGGTTTGAAACCGCTGGCTGCGGCCTCGGCACTGGAAGCGGGCGCATCTGGATCGGGCGTCCTCGTCCCTCTAGGCACCGTCATCTCGCCTATGGGCAAAGCGCGTCCGGGTGAGGTCGTGATGCGGATGCGCATCACGTACGAGGATGGCGGTATGCTGGACGTTGAAGCGCGCTACGGCGACATCGAAATTTGGCCACTGCTACCCGGCCAGAAGGCAACTCTGGAACTGCGCCCCAACCGGCGTTTCGACGTGGGCCTGGGGTTTGGACGCGGCGGAAAGGTACAGGCCATCGGTGGCCTGGTAGGGCTGGTCGTGGATGCACGTGGCCGTCCCCTGACCCTGCCCGAGGATCCGGACCAACGGCGGCGCGCGCTGCACGGATGGATTTGGGACGTGGGAGGTTAGGATGTTCATCCCTTACAGTATCGTCAATCCCCTGACAACGGTGCGCATCCCCCGGCGATTGCCGCGTCCCGGCGAGGTATTGGTGCGTCTCGGCGAAGCGGTCGAACCGGCGCGCGTCGTTGCGCAGACGGTGGAACCTGCTGATTTTTGCATCGTCGATGTAGCACGCGAACTGAAGGTGCCCGTCAAGAAAGTCAAAGGGTATTTGAAAGTCAATCGTGGGGCAGCGGTTGCCGAAGGTGACGTGTTAGCCTCGCGCGGCGGACTTGGCGGACAGGTGTGCCGCGCGCCCATCGATGGCGCGATTATGGGCAGCGGACGCGGGCGGCTGCTATTGGAAGCCGAACCGCAGACAATCCACGTCGCGGCAGTGGTTCCCGGCCAGGTCGTTGAAGTCTCAGCGACAGAGGGCGTAGTCATCGAAGCTACCGGCGCGTTTATGCAAATGGGCTGGGGCAACGGCAAGGAAGCCTTCGGCGTGTTGCGAGTCGTGGTACGTGCACCGCGCCATCCCATTCGAACCAAGCACATCGACGCTGCCGCTCAAGGCGCAATTTTGGTCGGGGGATCCCACTTTGATGAAGAAACGTTGGAGCAGGCCATCGAGATGCAAGTGCGCGGGATTATCGTGGGCGGGGTTCCGCCGTCTATGGTGCCCCTGCTTGAAACTGTCGAATTTCCGATCGTAACCACCGAAGGCATCAGCACGGCGCCGATGTCCCAAGCCTTCTTCGACCTGCTACGCTCGCTGGATGGCCGTGAAGTATCGGTCTGCGGGCGGATGCGCTATCGTTGGGGAACCGAGCGGCCTTACGTGATGGTCCCCATGCCAGCGCGCGGTGCTACGCCCATAAATCCAGAAACCCCGCTGACCGTTGGCAGCCGTGTGCGGGTGTTGCGCGGACCATACACAGGCGTTTCAGGTGTCGTGTCCGACATCCCCACAAGCCTGATTCAATTGGAAACCGGCGCGCGCCTACCCGGAGTTCAGATAGATTTGGGCGGCAAGGAGTTCGCCCTGGTTCCCTTTGTCAACCTGGAGCGGTTGTTGTAATGCACTGACGTTCACGTCCAGGTTTTCCCCAATACATTTTTAGCACGAGCGATGGCCGGCGAGAGTAGCGGCCATCGCTGTTTATACCCAGGCGATAACGCCGAGGCCAGTTCATCAAAGCTTATACAACTCCGCGCAACCAGATCAAGGATTTTGATCTCAGAACACTCCGGGCAATCCCACGAAAACTGCTCCACCCACGCATTACCCCATCCCCCTGTGCGGTGAATTGTAGTGCATAAAGCCTGATCGCGCCGGAGCATTTGCAGCACCAGGCAATCGCGTGCCAGGTCCAGCGCCAGGTGCAATCCGATCAACAGATCGTTCCGCATCACTTTGGTGATGGCAACCGCGGCCTTGAACCAGAAGCGATCGGCCATGTCCGCTATCGTGGCCTCAGTGATGGCCTCATAGATGATAGACGCCGGGGATGGGGCTATGTATTTTTCAAATCCCGGCAACCTGGACCAGAGGATAGCGCATGGCTGGCGGAAAAGCGGTTCATCTTCTGCTGTGAGAGAGTGCAATGCCGACTCAGGGATGAACACGAGATCGAAGCGTTTGAACCCCTCCATGCACACGCGCACGGTTTTGCTGGATGAGCCGACGTGCTGCTCTACCCCGATCAGTTGCCCAAAAGGTTGCAACCACGCGAGCGATGTGGAGTAGCGTTCGATCGTCTGATCGACCAGAACGATCTTGGCGTCAATGTCGCTCCAGAAATCCGGTTCGATGTCGGCTGTAGCGAGTGAACCGGTTACTACAAAGGCTTTCGCGTCCGGTTCAGCAGCGAAGTGCTGACTGAGTTGTTCTAACGCGTGTGGTTGCCAGGTATCCGGATCATCCATGACGTTACAATACTCTCCGATGCCACGGTCAAAGACCAGCCATGGCCTTTTTGGGAGGTCATATTTTTATAAACCCTAGATGCCGTGCTGCATCCCGTGTAAACCGATATGGATATGCAGGATACAGCACGGCAAATGGCCCTAAGCCTAGTCTGTGGCTATGGCGTGAAGCTACGCATCACCAACGGGAGGAATATCTCGTAGGTGGACAGCTCTACATCCACGACAAGGGTTTCCGTATCCATCCCACAGTCATTCTCCACAGTGAGCGTCACGGTGTACGTGTCCGCCGCCGTGTAGATGAAGGTCGGGTTGGTGTCTGTCCCACCACGTGTCCCCGCGCCGCCGAAGTCCCAGGTATAGGAGATAGATGCACTACCAGTGACCGTCGTCGTAAAGTGCATTGTCGCTCCCAGCACCACAGGACTGTTGCTTGTCAAGGACGTAATGACCGCCGCGCTACATGGCACCGTCAGTGTGACAGGAAGATAGACGATCAGTTGGTCAGGATCGTTGCTCGAAATCAAGAGGGTGGTGGTGTAGACACCGGGAAGCAAGCCCGACGCATCAAACAGCACAGTCGCCGTGTCAGCATTGCCAGGGGGCGTGAGAACCGGCAGGCCAATCACGGTCTCCCAATCTACCGTCAACCAGGCCACATCTGGCACCTCGGACAGTTGCCAGATAAGATTCTCACTGCCGACATTGCTCACCGTGATCAGTTGACTGGCGGTCATCCCGGCGTCCAACGTCGCTTCGAGCATGGACGGCGTCACGGCAATGTCCGGTTCTGCCATCACCCCAAATGCCCACGAGTAGGCAGTCTGCATGTCCACATCATCGTGGTAGCCAGAGGGTGTCAGCAGTACCTGGTAATACTGCGTGATCGTCAGCGACACGGTCGGCGTGAACAGCACCAGCGTCCCGGTGAGTACCGGTAGCATCGAAGTGTCGGGATATGGATCGAAGTTCGCCCCTTGTACACCTAACGTCCCGGCGACTGCGCCAACGCCATCCTGTGTCACGGCGAATGTCGCGGCTGTCACCCGTGTCGGATCGATCGGACGGCTGATAAGCGCCCAGATCGGCTGGGTGGTATCCCATGTTGTTGCGTCTGCCACAGGATAGTGCTCTACAACGAGCGGGTCACGCCAATTGTAGACGACGTCATTCAGTGTCATCACGCCACTGTCGCCATAGGCCACTGTCAAGTGGCGATTAGCTTCGCCCACCAGATCACCCCAGTTCTCCACCTTGTCCCACGAACCGCGAGTAAACTTGTATTGGAGTACGGTCTCTTCGGGGATGGTCACTGTATAGGCCCAGGTGGTGGCGTCCAACTGGGTGATCGGCATCGCACTGGGATTCCAGGAAGCACCCAGGTAGGTCGCGTTATCCCCAGCAATGTAGATCGTGTCCGCAGCCGGGGTGAACGGCGGTACGGTGACGCGGAAACGCACTTCGACTTCGCGCGCTTCGGCTGTGCCGGATGCCGGGTTGGAGAAGGCTGACTTGTTCAGCGCCATATCGAACGCCTGCACCGTGTATGTATAGGTGGTGTTGACCTCCACATCCGTGTCAGTATAGATCGTCGTCGGTTCCATCACCCGTACTAGGAACGTCGCCGGCCCTTCGCTCTCGGCATAGCGATAGAGGTCGTACCCGGCGAGGTCATCCGCGCTGACAGGGTCCCATTGCACAGTGATGTGATCCGTTCCCCAGTGAACGACGTGCAGGTTGAGCGGTATAGGAGGCGGGGTTGTGTCAGCAGCCGGGAGGACGTGCATCACGCCAGGGACCGGCGGCAGCAGCACGGTGCCGGCCTGGTCACCGTACACCCAGTCGCGTCCGCCGGTCGTCGAATAACGGTAGAGGTAGTAGAAGTCGCCCGGTTCTTCCGGCAGCAATTGCGCCGCGAA
>JBJYXQ010000451.1:14046-18643 GCA_046260035.1 Anaerolineae bacterium | reverse complement strand
GCTAACACCTCTTCCAACCCTGTTTGCAGCAGATGGTAAAAGTGCGAGTTGTGGTCCGCTGCCAATTTTGCACGGTCGCCGTATTCAAGTACCTGGCCTTGCTCCAGGATCAGCACTTCGTCGGCGCGGTGAACGGTCCCCAGGCGGTGCGCGATGATGATGGCGGTACGATTCTGCAACAACTTGTCCACAGCACGCTCGATGCGCTGTTCAGTCGCCGGATCGAGCCGCGACGAGGCTTCATCCAGGATGACCAGGCCCGGATCGCGCAGGAAGACGCGCGCAAACGCGAGCAACTGTGCTTCTCCGGCCGAAAGGCTGCGCCCCCCAGCTTCGATCTCCGAGTCCAGCCCTTTAGGCAATGCAGCGTACCACTCGCTCAATTCCAGGTCGGCGATGACGGCGCGAATCCGGTCATCGGGGATAGTGGAATCAAAGAAGGTAAGGTTGTCGCGCACGCTGGCCTGGAACAACTGCACATCCTGTGTCACCATCGCCACGCGGTGGCGCAGCATTTCCAGCGTCGGCTGGCGCACATCCACATCACCCAGGCAGATCGCGCCCATCCCGGGATCGTACAGGCGAAAGACCAGCCGCGCCAGCGTCGTCTTGCCGCTGCCGGTGCGCCCCAGCACACCCAGCACCTTGCCCGGTTCCAGGCGGAAGGAGACGTCGGTCAGCACCGGCTCGTCGGTAACGTAAGCGAAACCCACGTCATCAAACGCGAGCGCCAGTGGCCCGTCGGCGAGGGCAGCGCCAGGCCCGTCCTCGATCCCACGGGGGATGCGTTGCAATTCGCTCAACCGCTCCACGCTGGCGCCGATGGCTTGGAATTCACGGATCTGGTGGTAGAGCTCCCAGATTGGCTGCGCCAGCAGCTTGGCGTAGCTGATGAGCATGTACACCGTCCCGATGGTAATGGTGCCGCCGCCATAGAGGTAGTAGCCCGCGACCATCACGGTGATATTCACCAGGGCCAGCAAGGAGCTGCCAGTCAGCCCCATCAGCCATTCTTTTTGCGAAGCTTTGTAGGCATGGCGCAGGATGACGGTTTGCAGCCGCGAAAGCTCGCTCAACACAAAACTCACCGCGCCGCTGGAACGGATGTCCTCTGCACCGTTGAGCTGTTCTTCGATGAAGCCAAAAAGGTCGGCAGAGGCCTGCCGTCGCGCCTTCTGGTGCGGCACGGCGAGATCGCGCACGCGATTTAGCGCCCACAGGGTGAGCGCAGCAAAAGCCGCGAACGTCACGCTCAGGCGCCAATCCTCGAAGGCCAGAACGATGAGGATGCCGATCAGCAAGAGCACGTTGCCGAGGATAATAATCACAAAACGCGAGAAGAACGTAGCAATCTGTGACACGTCGCCGTCGATGCGCTCGATCAGCTCGCCGGGCGTCTTCTCGTTGTGGAAACGCATATCCAGGTCCAGACAGCGCCGCAGCAGCGACACGCGCAGGGTGTTGGTCGCCGTCCACGCCACGTTCTCGCCTGTGTAGGTCGCACTTACGGCGACAACCTGCTGCACCAAGGCAATAGCGATGAATGCGATCGCCGCATAGAGCAGATTCTCGACGCTTTCACCACCCTGTGCCGCATCAATGAAGTGGCGCACGATCTGCGGGTTGATGAGTTGCAACCCGATATTGCCCAGCAGCAAGATCGCCAGCAGCGCAAAGCGTGCCTTTTGCGGCTTGATGTGATCGGCCAGCAAGGCCCGGTAGTTTTGGAGAGGGAGCTTCATTGGCAGAATCGAAAAAACGGGAGCGACTTCTTAAACTAACGACAAAGTGAAATAGAAACGACTACCTTGGCCGACGGCGCTCTGCACACCAACATACCCGCCAAGTTTCTCGACAATTCTCTGGACAATAGATAGCCCTAGCCCATGCCCTTCAGTGCGCACTTGATCAAGGCGCACAAAGGGTGTAAAAAGATGTTGTTGCTGCTCCGGCGTCAGCCCCATACCGTTATCCTGGACCCAGAAACACGCATAACCCGAATCGTCTATGTCCAGCGGAAGATCAAATCCAAGCTCTAGCGTGGGCGGTACACCTTCGTCAGGACGACCGCCGTACTTGATCGCATTACTCAGGTAGTTGACCCATATCTCTTGGATCCACGGAGCATACCCGTTCACAACGGGCCATGCTTCAGGCGAGACGACCTGTGCGCCGCTTTGCTCAATCATATTGCTAACCCGCTCAAGAGATTCAGCCACCGCCCTACCCATGTCCACTGGCTTGAGTTGCACAGTCGATTGGCGCGCACCGGCTAACAGTAACAGTGCGTCGATGATATTGCTCATCTGTCGTCCTTTGACCGCAATCGCACGCAGGTATTTCCGAAACACCGGTTCGGGTAAGGAGGCAAAATCGTATTCCAACATTTCTGTCGATCCCACGATGATGCTCAATGGATTCTTGAGATCATGCGCCACCGTGTGCGCAAAGGCATCCAATTCGCTGATGAGCTGTTCACGCTCCCTTTCTGCCCGGCGACGTTCCGTGATATCCCGAAAGACCAGAACCAGGCCGGTGATTTTACCCCGATCATCCCTGATGGGCGCGCTACTGTCGTCGATCAGAATCGGCGACCCTGAACGCGGAATCAGCACCGTATCAGTCGTATTCGTTAGTGACGCATATCGATGTACCCTAGCGCCTGGCGATTCGCCCTGATCCGATTCGTTCTTAGTGCGAAACACCTGGGTCAATTTCCGACCGACAGCTTCGGCTTGCTTCCATCCCGTCAACGTCTCAGCAGGTGGATTCATGAATTTGACACGGCCATCTGCGTCGGTTGCGATCACGGCATCTCCAATGCTACGTAACGTTGCGGAGAACCACTGTTCGCTCTCCTTGAGGCGCTTATCCATCTGGTGCTTGTACAGCGCCATCTCAATATTCGTCAGTAGATCGTGCTCCTCAAACGGCTTAAGGATGTAGCCAAAAGGCCCTATCAGTTTGGCGCGTTGGAGTGTGGCCTGGTCGGCATAAGCGGTAACAAAAATCACGGGAATGTCGAAACGCTCACGGATATGGCGCGCAGCCTCAATCCCGTCCATTTCTCCCTTGAGCATAACGTCCATCAACACTAAATCGGGTTGCAGCGTTTCAGCCAGCGTGATAGCATCTTCTCCCGTTGCCGACGTACCGACAACGTTGTAATCGAGAGCCTCCAAAATGTGCTGCTCGTCTCGCGCAACGATGACTTGGTCTTCGACGATCAATATCTTGACTGCCATCCTAGATTTTCCTTACCCGTACAATCGCCAGAATATAGGCTCATATTATAGTATGATTCGTCGAAAGCGCAGCATGACCAGGGCCATCGCAACTCGATCTGTGGCATGGCAGGATGTAGCCCATCCGCCTAGCCCCCTTCCCGCGTGCGGGAAGGGGGAATGAGGAGAGCGCAATAGACAAAAAAACACGCCCTTGATATAGCTATCAAGGGCGTGCCTGTTATCTAATTTACTCTGGTTTACCCACCCCAGATCATCCGCGCTGCCACCGGCTGCGTCGATACCCACAAAACAATCGCCAGCGCCGCGATAGCCAAGAACCACACCCCAATCTTAAGCGTTCCCAACGATATTTTCATCAATAACTCCTCTTTCAACTGCCTGAACTACGGCCGCCAAACCTGGATGGACGTGATATTGTTCGCGCCGGCGTCATAATCATAAGTTGCTTGTAGATGTGTGACATCACTGACGGTAAAGGTCGCACTTGTCATATACCAAGGTAGAGACCCTCTGTTTACGGTGCATTGCCCGGAGCTACCGGTCACGCACACATAACTATTTGTGTCGAATACACCGGTGACTTGTGCGTTCGCGACAGGTGCTCCACTGTTATCTTGCACCGTCACAGTGACCTTCGGTAGCCACCATCCCCAACCGACCCATACGCTACTTCCAGTGAGGTTGTTCACGTGCATCGTGGCTACGCCGGATGCAGGGACGCGATAGGGATCATCGTACACCCACGTGTTCAGCGCCGTTACAGCGCTGCCCCACACGTAGGATCCACCCCATACGTAGCTATCACCCCAAACGTAGCTTCCACCCCACACATAACCATCACCCCAGACGTAACCTTCGCCCCAAACATAGGCATCGCCCCAGACGTAGCCGTCACCCCAGACGTAACCATCGCCCCAGACGTAGCCCTCGCCCCATACATAGGTTCCGCCCCAGACATAGCCACCGCCCCAGACATAGCCTTCCAATCCCATCAGGTAGTATTCGCCTGTGTCCGGGTCCTGGTTGACGCGCCCGCCGTAATGCACAGTGCCTGCCAAGTCAGCCGCGACATCAAGATTCTGGTTCGCACAGCCACTTGCCGTCGAATAGACCGCATCATAGGCGTCGACCATGCCCGCGCCCTGCTGGAGGACGCTGTACGCAGGGCTGCCATCAGCCTGCATTGCCGTATGTGCCGACGCGACCAGACGGCACTTCACATCATCCGGTGTGAGGCTCGGGTCATGCTCCAGCATCAATGCCACAATGCCGCTCACCACAGCCGTCGATTGAGAAGTGCCGGACATCTCGAAGAAGTTTCCATAGGTTCCATTGAAGAATTCCGGATG
>JBJYXQ010000451.1:0-13946 GCA_046260035.1 Anaerolineae bacterium | reverse complement strand
GCAACAACGACGATCCCCGCCTGCCACGCCTGCATTATGGCCTGGTTCAACGGATCATCCCAGTAGTAGGATTGCGGTGGCGCGCTAAAGGAGCAGTTGAGCACGCGGATATTGTAGGTGTCCTTGTGAGCCACTACCCAGTTGATGCCGCGAATGACATCGGCATAGCTTCCCCCGCCATCGCTGCCAAAGGCCTTAACACTGACCAGGTCAATCCCAGGGGCGATACCATGGTAGTTGTCGGTCAAAGCACCGCCTGGAGCCCGGAGCGTACCATCCGATGCAGTGGAGTAACTGCTCGCCGCGGTGGTCATAATGTGGGCACCGTGGCCAGCCTGATCATCTTGTATCCACAGCCCCTCCGTATCGGTCGTCGCATCGTATTGCGCAACGATACGGTTCTGACCGTAGGCACTGCGATTCAGTTCATCTATGATGTAATAACCGCTATCGAGAAAAGCGATGGCTACACCATTGCCCGTAATCCCCTGAGCGTGGAGCTGATCCGCACCGACCTGCGCGACTTTGTCCATCAACTGCTGCAGCGGATCCTCGGTACCGTCCGTGTATGATATCGAGGCGACCTGAACGGGGCTGTCATCGTAGATTTGCACTACGGCAGGTGCCTGCGCCAAGATCGCTAACTGAGCGGTGGTAAGCCGCGCACTAACGGCATTGATGATATCCAGCCCGTGCGTCACCTCGCCGCCCACCGTGCGCACCAGATCCACAGCGGTTGCTATGTCGGTGGCCTGCACAATCACGCTCGCGCGAGCTTGTGGCGCGACCGGTACCCATAGTAGACCCACTAACATAAGAATTGTTAGTATACGTCGCAGCATATCCTGCCTCCTCTGGACATCGGATGTCCGCTCCAATCCCAGCGTCTTAATCTAATTATACTTAAAACTACTCTGCTAACTGTTTGTATTTTGTTGCTATTCGGTCGCAATTTCATTAGGGCATCAATGCTCAACTGCGACTTCTAGCAGTATTCATCTCCATCCTAACACTAACCTATTCGCATGTCTATGGAAGAAAAGTGTGAGAAATGTGTGAGTTGCGTGCGTAAAACACTTCTCTACAATCTACGATTACCAGACTCTCTCAGTACGCTCCAGATCCAGCGCGGCGCCCAATCGCCTGAAGATTTTCCGCGCCGCATGCATTTCTTGTTCGGCTTCTTTGTACTGTGCCTCAGAATACGCTAAACGGCTGGCTTGTGCCTTTATACGTCCAGCCTCCAGCACCTCGGTCGCATCGCTCAGTGCTTCACGCGCCTTATCAAGCGCTTCGTGTGCAGCGCTCTGGTCTCCGCGTTGGAGCTCAAGCTCCGATATAAGCCGCCACAGACTGGCTTGCCACCCACGGTTGCCAAGGGCATCCGCATATTCCAGAGCCTGCATAGCCGAAGCTTTTGCCTCATCCCAGGCATGCCCCTCCATCTGCATCTCAGCCTTTAGCCGATAGCTCTCAAGCAGCGTCTCTTTGACATCCAACTCGGCGGCTAATTCCAGGCTAATTTCCATCTTCTGCTGCGCGGCATCCCTGTCGCCTTTCAGCCACAAGACCTGGGCCAGCCCAACCGTCGAGTTTGCAATATGGAATCCCATGTTAAAAAGCCGTGCGACGTCCAGGCTCTCGCGGAAGTGCTTCTCTGCATCGTCGAGACTGCCCTGATCACGGTTGAGTGTACCCAGATTGTTGTGCACCAGGGCAACCCCCTCGATATCACCGATCTCTTGACGCAGAACAAGACTGCGCTCAAAAAACGATTTCGCCTGGTGCCATTCACCTTCCAAAACCGCGAGTAATCCCAGGTTACTCAGCGTAGAAGCCACACCCCAGGTGTAGCCCATTTGTTCGCGCAATGCCATGGCTCGACGTGTGTGGTGAGCCGCCTGACTCCACGCCCGTTGTTGATAGTAAATGCCGCCCATGATGTTCTCTAAAGTCGCCAGCCCGGCTATATCGCCGGCACGCCGAGCGAACACCATACTCTCCTGGCATGTTGTCCGCGCCTCCTCAAGCTGTCCTTGTTGCAGTAGCAAATACGCTAACCCATTAAGCACCCGTGACATCTCGGCATTTGTTTCAGACGTATCCGGTTCGCCCAGGATCTTTACTGCAGCTTCGTAGTACTGGTGCGCAAGTTCGAAGGAGCCCATCTGCTGAGCGGTTTTGCCCATGCGCCGGTACAGTCCAGCTCGCAGATGGCCTGAGAGCGTCCCAGTATGCATCAAGGCTAATCCAGCCTTAAGCGCGGCCATAGAGTCAAAATAGCGGCCCAGCGCGCGGTAGACATCGCCCAAACCCGCCGCCAACCGCCAGCGTATACTATCGGGGACGGAGGGCTGCTCGCTCAATATCTCCGCCGCCTGCTCGAAGTAGTTGATCGCTGCCTCATTGGCGAAGCGAGCAGCAGCGCGCTCTCCGGCGGTCATCAAGTAAGCGAGCGCCTCGTTATTTTGCCCTGCCCGTAGAAGATGGTAAGCCAGCACCTCCGCATGTTCGCTCTCAGCTCCGCCCCAACGCTCCTCCAGGACCAATGCGGCCTTGAGATGTAGTGCACGCTGGCGTGTCCTCAATAATGAGGCATAGACTACGTTTTCGATCAGCGAGTGGTGGAAAAACCACTGCCCTTCTTCAGCCCCGCGCTGCATCAAGAGCCGAGATGCCAAGCGCGCCAGCGCAGCCGGCGTTTCCGGCCGTCCGGTCACGGTTTGCAGCACCTCAGTCTCAATCGGCGCGCCAAGGACAGCCGCCACCTGCAGTACCTCACGCAAATCCTGCGGCAATGCATCGACGCGGGAGCGGATTAACGTCTCCAAAGAGGCCGGAAGTTCTACCTGCTGGGGAGTTATATCAGCCCGCATCACCCAGCGGTTACTCCGATACTGCAAATAACCCTGGTCGATGAACATGCGAATGTATTCTTCGATAAAGTAGGGATTGCCATCACTCTGCGTGAGGATATAAGCTCGAAGATCGGGTTGGAGGTCCGTTTCCGGTAACAACTCAGACAGAAGTATTTCTCGCTCCTCCATCGTGAGGCGCTCCAACAGAAAACGGCGCGTCTGCGTTGGGATCAGGCTTTGCACTCGAACAAGCTGGTCATTCGGCGCGTCGCCCCCCTGGCGTCGCTGTGCACACACGAAGAGAATTGGCGCTGTCGCCACAATCGTGATTAGAAATTGCAACAGTTCCGCCGATACCGGATCGATCCAGTGCAGATCATCCAGCAAAACGACTAACGGGCTTTGGGTCGACAAGCTTTTGAACAACCGGCGCAAAGCTACTGAAGTTTGCTGGCGCAACTGCTCCGGCTCCAAGTTGGCAAGTCGATCTCCCATCAAGCCTTCGGGCCATAATCCCAACAGCACCTCCAGGTACGGTCGGGTTGGCAATGTATCACGTGGCCAGTTCTCAAAAGCGCGCCCGATCTTGTCACGTATGTGATCGGGGGCATCGTAGGGCTTCACGTCAAAGATCTGCAGTAAGACTTCCGAGAACAGTGAGAAGGCGTGCGAGGACTTCTGAGGCGAACACCGCCCTTCCAGCACAACTGCGCCAGAATCCTTAAGCTGCAGTGAGAATTCCTGCATCAAACGGCTCTTCCCGATGCCGGGTTCGCCCTCAAGCCAAACCAACCCGCCAATGCCTTGCGAGAAGTTCTCCGCCAACTGCAGCATCGCCTCCAGCGACGCATCACGGCCAATGAGCCGGGTTTGTATGCCAGACAGCCCACGCGCCGGTCTAGGCTGAATCCTGAAGCCATCCAACATCCAAACCGGCGTAGCCGCCAGTGGATGTGCAGCGTCGATGACGACCGGTCTGTAGACCGATATACGCTCTGTCAACGTGCGCACGCTCTCGGTTACCCAGACTTCGCCAGGAGGTACGTGGTCGCTTAAAAGGCGCACTTCTTGCACCGGTGCCCCTCTAACGTCAAATGTCGTCTGGGAACGTGGGCCGACAAAACCCGCCACCACTTCGCCCTGACTTAGAGCTGCATTGAAATTAAGTTTGACCTCGAGGTGGTGCGTTTGTTCTGTGAGGTAGCGCGCCAGGTGCCAGGCCGTCTGGACAGCGCGATCTGCGTCATCCTCGTAAGCTGCTGGCGCGCCGAAGACCACGGTCAGCCCATCACTACGCTGGACAAGCTGCCCCTGGTACTCTTGAACGATGGTGACAAGCGCCGGCATCAACAGGGCGATGGTTTCAAAGGCATCCTCATCGGCGTCCTCATCTGGGGTCAAGCTAAACCACAAAACCGTGGCGGTGCGACGTCCCCCCTCCAACACATCCTGTTCCTGCATCTCCCCAGCAGCCTGTGACTGTTCTGGAAGTCCAACCGCCGGCACAGGGGTTGCCGATTGGCTCTCAAGCACGTTGATGGTTTCCTGCACGCCCTGCAAATCATAGGCGGCGCCCAAGCGGTGGAATTGCTCCTCGGCCTCGTGATACGCGCTTAAGGCTTTGGCGCTCCATTCTTCGCGCTCGGTCTGCTGGCTGTGAGCAATGCTCTCGTACAGCTTCCCCAATTCCACGAGCGCAAGACCCTGCGCGTAAGGCACATTCGCGTGCAGGGCCAGATCAACCGATTTTCGAAGTAAGTTTTCAGCTTCCAGATAGTTCCCAGCTCGCGCGTGCAACGTCCCCAGCACGCGGCGACAGTCGGCCTCCTGCTCAGTGAGACCCGCTTCCTGAGCAGTATGCAGCGCGGCCTCTGCCTCGGATATACTGCGCGGAGAATCTGTTTCGGCAAGGCTGAGCGCCATAATCCAGCGCGCCTCGACCCCATAAGCGCCGACAGTGTCCATCATCCGCAAGCCAGCGTCAGCATGCGCAATGGCATCCTCGAAGTGCGACTGAATTAGCGCCAGCCTTGCCATGCCGACGTGAACCTGCGCTGCACCCCAGGCATCACCAAGTCGTTCGAAGGCATCCAGGCTAGACACAAGGTTTTGGCGCGCCGCTTCGTGCTGGCCCATAGCCAAGTACAATGTACCCAAATTGTTCAACGTGATAGCACGATGCTGAAGATCGCCCACGCGCTTTTGCAGCATTTCAGCGCGCTCCAGAATGTCGGCAGCGCTCGGCCAATTCCCTAGTGTATAATGGAGCACACCAAGATTGCCGTAAGCATTCGCCATACCCCACTGGTAATCGATACGTTCGTAAAGCCGCAAACTGCGCTCCACATAGGTGATCGCTTCCGACAGATTCCCTTGCTGCCACAACACACCGCCCAACGTATTATAGAGGCTCGCCAGTGTAATGGGATCTTCGGCCTGTTCCAGGTCTACGCTCGTAACCGCCGAAATCGCCAATTGGAACGCCTCGTCCAATTTGCCCTGATGAAACCGCACCCAGGCCATACGATCGACGACGGTGCGCCACAACGGCAGGAAATTTTGACGCCCCTGGTTGTCGATGGTCGCCAAGCTGGCTTTCAGGTATTCTGCCGCCTTCTCTGAAGCACCTTCCCGGTGACGAATATCAGCCAGCTCACTCAAGCCTCTGACCAATTGCGGCATTATCTGTGGCATACTACTGATCTTAGTCTGCAGATAGAGCCCATCACGGAGCGCCTGTTCCAACACCTTGCTGGCCTCAGCATACTCGCCGGTATACTTGAGCGCACGCCCCAATCCAATCCGCATAGCCAAAAGATCGCATTGGTTCTCGCCACCGGAGGAGGTCACCAGAGACAGTGCATTCTGGTAATGTGTTACGGCGGTTTCGTAGTCACAGCAATGCGCTGCGTTTTTAGCCGCAGCGACCAGATGTGGGATCGCCTTCTCTGGGTTCGTGCTTTCCGCATAATGGTAGGCCAGGGCTTCGACGCGTTCACCCAAAAGCCAGGCGTCGCTGTCTTCGATAGCCTGCGCCACCTGCAGATGCAACCGTTGCCGGTCACGTTTGAGCAACGTAGCATAGACCGCTTCCTGAATCAACACATGACGGAATGTATACACTTGGATGCTTTCCGACGTTTCAGGAATCAGGAATTGCCGTGCCACCAAAAGATCAAGACCCGTGTCCACGTCGTTGGCGCTAACACCAGCGATGCGTTTCAGCACATCGGCAGGGAAGGTGTCCCCCAACACTGCCGTCTTCTGCAGAAGGGAGCGTGCAGACTCAGGCAAACGATCAAACCGCGCCATCACCAGACCATTGAGCGTGCCCGGTAATTGCTCTACCAACGTCATTGCGCTTGGGGTCACACACCAGCAGCCTTCCGAGAGCGCCAATCCTCCATTGTCGATCAACATTCGAACAATTTCCTCGGCGCACAATGGATTACCATCAGCCCGTTCAGCGATGCGACGCTTAAGCGCCTGCGCCACATCCGTAGATTCGACCACAAGCTGGTCGAGCAATTGCGCCAGGTCCGCATCAGGAAGAGACGAGAGACACAGATCCAACAGCGCGTCATGACGCTCGTTGGCCGCGGCAATCAACGGTTGGATGACGGTGTCACGTTCGACATCGCGTGAAACAAGAATCATCAATAATGGAACATCGTCGATGGTTCGCAACAGATGCACCAACACATCCCTGGAAGCTGCATCCACCCACTGGAGATCCTCAAAGATCAACACCACCGGCATCAACCGCGCAGTAGCGACGATGACCTGCTGCAAGACCGTGTGCGTCATCTTCTGAAGCACCGCATCATCCATACTACGCAGATGCATTTGAACGCTATCGTCACCGAGCTCAAGGCCCAAAATACTGCTCACATGGGATAGAATATCGGGGGAGTTCATCCCCAAACGATCCAAAGATGCACGCAAGGCCTCAAACTGAACGTCTGGCGGATCAGGTTCCGCCAGATAGAAGATATCACGGAGTAAATTAGCAAACAGGTGCAGCGGTTTAGCGCGCGCATACGTCATACAATTGCCCTGGTAGATCGGCACACCCGAGTGGGAGACCACTTCGCGGAACTCACGCACTAACCGGCTCTTGCCCAGCCCGACCTCGCCCGTGACCAAAGCCACGCGACTACGTTGAGTGTTGCATGTATCCTCGAACGCTTGTTGGAGCGACTCCAAGATTGCACGACGACCGACCATAGGGACATGTATACCGAACAAACCGCGCGCTGCGTTCCGATCCGCTTGCACGTACAATGGACGAAAAACACGTATGGAACGCGTGGGTTTACCAAAAGTCACTAAGGGTTGCGCCTCATATGCGATCAGCGGATGTGTGCGTTGGTAAACTTCAAAACTTACGAGGAGCATATCTTCGTCGGCTGCCGCGGCCAAAGCCTCCACTAGATCAAATGTGTTGCCCACGACGGTACAGTTGATATGCAAGTCGTTGTCAACCTGACCAACAATTACCGTACCGGTATGAATACCGATGTGTATGCGGAAGTCAATGCCGTAACGTTCCTGAAAATCGGCCTTCAAGGCCTGCGAAGCCAACAGGATATCCAATGCAGCGCGAACAGCGCGCTCGGCGTTGTTCTCGTGGGCCAACGGCATGCCAAATAAGGCTACCAGGCTATCGCCTGAGAACTTGTCGATCGTCCCTTCATATTGGTAAATCACATCCGCAAGCGCGTGTATAGCTTCGTCGCTGAGCAGATACAGTATTTCATTGTCTACGGGCAATTCGTGACCGGCGGATGATTCACGCGTGGGAAGACTTTCCATACCCACGTGCAGCACTGCCACCTCACGGCGCTCGCCCACCGTTCCAGCGACGGCGTGACTAATCTTGGCCGCCAACGCATCCGGCATAAGCAAACGCAAGACAGAGCGCATACGGCCATCCGACGAAGAAGCCAATGACAAAGCACCGGCCTCAGCCAAGCGCGCGCCACACAAGATGCAGAATTGGCCCTCCGCGGGAACGAGTTCCCCGCAATTTGGACAGCGCTGCCTTAGAATTTTGCCGCACTTAGCGCACTTCTCTGCAGAGTCAACGTTAGCGTGACCGCATTGCGTACAGTAAAGCATCCTCACCCTCTTCTCATAGCAGCCGACTAGCCGTCACAGGCAATCAGTTGGTAGCCGACGCCACGCACATTGTTGATACATCCCATATCACCGGCTGGATAGCCAAGTTTGCGCCGCAACGACCGGATCATTGGTCGCACCAAAGAGCCAGCATCCCGGCTATCCGTATGCAGCTCGTGTGTTACACGCACAAGCTCCTCAGGAGAGACCACACTCCCTTCGCGTTTCGCCAACGTGGCCAACAACGTGAACTCTCTGGCAGACAAATCTACCGGCTCGCCTGCGATCTCGACACTATGACGATCAAGATTGATTTCCAACGCCCCAACCGTCAACACTGAGCCATTGGGTGCATTTCTCGCCCCAAGGCGATATGCAGAAGCCCTCAACTGCTCCGCGCGTCGTAAACGCCCACGCACGACAGCGACTAAATCATCGGGATCAAAGGGTTTGGTGATGTAATCATCAACGCCCAGTTCCTTACCATAACGAATATCGCTGTCCATAATCCGTCCGGTCACAAAAATAAAGGGGATAGCAACCCAACGCGGATCGCTGACGACTTCATCGTGAAGTTGATAACCGTTCATACGGGGCATATTGATGTCTGCCAGAATCAAATTCACAGGATGTGTCGCCAGTACGCCCAATGCTTCCATCCCATTATCGGCAACCAACACACGATACCCGGCATCCGTTAGAATACGCTCGGTAAAGAGCTGAATAACCTCGTGATCATCCACAACGAGTATAGTCGCCCGGTTCTCCATATAACCACCCCTCAATGATTGATACATCCTCACAGTTTCATAACCTTTGGATTCAGATATTTAACCACCGCCAAACAGGATCTCAAACTCCGCACCGACGTTATTACGGATTTCGATCGTCCCATCTAGCTGCTCCACCAACATTGTAACCAACTGCAGCCCCAAAGATCCGGTATTCATATAGTCTACATCTTTGGGTAGTCCTACTCCATTATCACGAACGACTAATCTAACCTGCCGATCGGCAAGTTGCTGCATCATCACGCAAATTTCTCCCTCACGACCATCGACAAAAGCATGTTTTAAGGCATTGGAAATCAACTCATTGACGATCAACCCGCATGGCACAGCATCGTCGATTGAGAGATAGATATCGGCCGCCTGCAAGTCCAATCGCACGGCCCGGGACTTGTATGAGCGAATCAAAAAGGACGCAAGATTGCGAATGTACTCAGCAAAGTCAACACGCGCCAGGTCCGATGAGCGATAGAGCTTTTCATGAATCAGCGCCATAGAGCGAATGCGATTCTGGCTTTCCTGGAATACCTCAAGTGTCTTTTCGTCCTGGATGCCCTGCGACTGCAGATTGAGCAGGCTAGAAATCACCTGAAGGTTATTCTTTACGCGATGGTGAATCTCCTGCAACAGGATTTCCTTCTCTTTCAAGGAAGCCTTGATCTTGGCCTCGGCTTGTGCACGTTCAGAGATCTCTCTATGCGCGCGTTCGTATAGCCTTGCATTTTCCACTGCAATTGCAGCCTGATTCGCCAGTAACTGTCCCAGGGATATTTCACGATCTGAGAAAATCCGCTCACGCTCGTTTTGGGTAACGATGACCAGCCCCACCACACGTTCCTGAAAAACCATAGGTAGTAACAGTTGGGACTTGATATCACGGCGCGCCATAAACGCCTGATCAGCCGCGTCGGCGGTACTGAAACTGACCTGAGCAGCATAGCGCTCATTCAGCACTCCCAGGCGCAGTGGATAATCAGATAGAGACTGTGGCTCTATCTGTGCCGCGCCGCCGCTCAGAGCGGCCTCGTAATCTGCCACACCGACGATCTGGTCGCCGTCTTGATCCAACTCAAAGATGATGCAACCGCTGGATTGCAGGAGGTTCGTCATCTCCCACGTCACGGTGTCGAGTAAAAAGGACAAGTCCAGACTGGATGAAGTGGCTGCAGCGGCTGATTGTAAAGCTAACAGTTCGCGATTACGTTGCAATAACAGTGCTTCTGCCTGCTCGTGCTTCTGAACTTCATCGGCAAGTTGCTGATTCAGGGTCGCCAGTTCCGCGGTCCGCGCCGCAACGCGCGCTTCTAGCTCCTCATTGAGCGTACGAATATCTTCCTCGATGCGCTTACGTTGTGTGATATCCGTATAAACGATCACGGCGCCTATGAGCTTATCATCGACAACGACCGGCGCTCCGGCAAATACTACGTCGATCAACTCACCGTTCTTGTGGGCACGTACCGTCTCAACCGATTGAACCCCTTCCCCAAGCCACATACTGCGCAGAAAATCTTCCGCCTCTGCCAGCGTCTCTGCAGTGTTAATTAAGGGCGACAGTTTCTGACCCAATACTTCGCTTCTGGAATACCCAAATAAACCCTCGGCGCCGGCGTTCCACTCCACAATGTACTGTTTGGCATTCAAGACCACGATAGCATCAGGGACCGCACCCCAGACAGCTTCCAGATGACGATGTCGTTCCCGAACTTCGAGCTCAGTCTGCTTGCGCGCGGTGATGTCACGCCAGACCATCACGTGGCTGGCCAATACCCCACGTACATCGCGCAATTGCGATACCCGCACATCGAAAATCTGTGGACGGTTGCCCGTGGTATGGGTCACTTCCTGGGACCAGGTTGTGTCCTCATGCTTGGTGCGTTGCACCAGTGTCTCCACCCACGGCGCCTCAATCTCTGCAAAAGGTTGCCCCACGCACTCAGGTTTGTTAAGGTTGAGCAAACTCATCGCAGCCGGATTCAGATCCAGAATGCGCGCCTGAGTATCCAGTACAACAATCCCATCTGCCATCCCTGTGATCACCGAGGCATGCGCTAACGGGAGAATGTCACCTACTTGCACGCGCAATATCCCCCAGGCCATAACGACGACTGCGATAGTGTATGCATAAGAGGCAAGGTTGATTTCCGGCAACGGATTCACATCCAATAGGGCAATCGAGATCAAAAATGCTACCGCCACCGCGCCAAAGAGGAGAACCTGGATTTGCTGACGATACAGCGCTGACTGCTGTAATAACATCCGCAGTATGAGCCAGATCCCGAGCCAAAACAGCAAGCCAATATAAGCGAACAAGAGCCAAAATCCAATTCCAAACTGCGGTACTAACACTGAAACTCCGCCACGATCTTCCAGCGTGACGGAACGCCAGATCAATCCGTGATACCCTGTGGTTAAGATCAAAACAATTGTGACCAAGGAGATGACCGCCACAACCACCCATTTCCGGCGCGTCATCCAGGGTCCTCGTCCCGTGTAGTGGAAGACATACCCGAGCCACAGCGCCGGCACAAGACCCAAGATGCAGTAGCGCACCCTTGCCACGAATAGCTTTCCCTCTACATCCACCCAACCAATTTCTAAAATATAGCCAACGAGCCATACTGCACCGAGTAAGCACAGCAGCACACCAAAGCGATTGGCATAGAAGGTATGCCTGATTCTGAACGCAATCGACACCACAGAAGCAAAGACCCCCAAGAACAGAGGGATCATCACGGGTGACCACTGCCAATTCGTCATCATGTCCATTATCCTATGTCAATTGATAGCGGGTTCAGAACTGGTTTCATAATCCCAGAACGTGTATGCATAATCGGTATAGATGCTAGAGAAGGCGCTGTCCGGCTGGACATTATAAGAGAGAAGCAATTCCTTCACGCGCGGCAGATAGAGTTCAAAAGTTGTCCCCTGCCCTACTTGGCTATGGACGCGAATCGCTCCGCCGCTCTGCTTGACAATGCCATAAACAGTGGCAAGTCCAAGTCCAGTTCCCTTACCTGGAACCTTTGTCGTATAGAACGGCTCGAAAAGATGCGCTTGCACTTCGTCACTCATCCCAAGCCCCGTGTCACTAACAGACAACATCACGTAGTCACCCGGTTGCAGTTCAGGATCGAAAACCACATCCTCGGCCATCAGGGTGACATTCGCTGTCCGTAGCAGCAGTTGACCTCCATCTGGCATAGCATCACGCGCATTGGCTGCCAGATTGACTAAGACACGTTCAAGTTGCGAAGGATCGGCCCGCACGGTCCATAGATCTGGAGCTGATGCCACCTGCACAACAATAGCATCCGCCACAATATTCTGTAAAAGGTGCTGTGCCTCATCGATAACGGCGTTGAGATTAAGCATCTTTGGATTTTTGGGGTCACTGCGACTGAAGGTCAACAATTGCACGGCCAACTCGGATGCCTTTTCTGTCGCACCGACAATTCCCTCTACCCATACCCGCGCCCTATCTGAGAGGTGGTCGTGACGCTGAATAAGCTGAGCAAAGCCGTTGATAGCGGCTAAGAGATTATTGAAATCATGGGCCAATCCGGCTGCTAACCGGCCGACCGCTTGCATCTTGAGCCCGCGGTGATATTGATCTTGGACCTCCAACTCGTGGCTCACGTCACGCTGCAGGCTAACAAAGCTCTTAGGCGCTGCAGTTCCATTTCTCACGGGGATAATCGCTGTCTCTGCCGTGTACAGGCGACCATCTTTCCGCTTGTTAACAATGTGACCCCGCCACACTTTGTTTGCCGTTATGGTCGTCCACAACTCTCGATAGAAAGCGGCATCGTGTTGCCCACTGCTGAGAAGATTTGGGGTCTTTCCCAAAACCTCGCCCCTATTGAAACCAGTCGTGTGTTCAAAAGCAGGATTGACATAAAGAATCGTCCCGTCAAGATCGGTGATCATCACCTCGGTATCCGCTTGCTCCAACGCAGCACTCAAGCGTTGCCGCTCCTCTGTCAGCCATATCCGCGCCAACGCGCCGGCAAGTTGACCGATGACGCTCTCTACGAACTGCACTTCAGCCTCTGCAAAATCACGCTGTTTCGATGTCCCCAACCCCACCACTCCGATCACATTCCTGTTCACCACCAAGGGCAACAGCAGCAACGACTGAATCCCGCAATCCCGGAGGCATCGATAGAGCGGCTTTAGCTGTTCGAACGAGCAAAGATCGGTCATCGAGGCAAGAGGCTGATCCGCAAATACACGCTTCAATACCAATGTTTCATCGCTTGACAGGGCATAGCTTGCAGATGGAGACTGAGCATGCGCTTGATAAACCAACGCCCCTCCATCTGCAACCTTGAGCGTTATCGCCACCGAATAGGGCAAGTGCAACATAAGGCTCAATTCACGGCACGCATCTTCCAGAAGCACCTTTGGCGCAGCACCTTGCGTGGACTGCGTCAGCAAACGATTGAGCAGCGAAAGATGGCGGTTTTTCTGCTCCAGCGCTTGGGCCTGCATCTTTAGCGACTGCTCTGCCTGATGTTGGTACAAAGCCATTTCAATCGTGGCATGCAGTTCTCGTTCTTCGAATGGCTTGATCAGGTAACCGAAAGGACCGGTGATCTTGGCGCGTTGCAGCGTCTCCTCATCCGCAAATGCGGTTAGATAGACGACTGGAATGTCGCACAACGCGCGAATCTGCCGCGCTGCTTCAATCCCATCCATCTCGCCTTTCAGCCGAATATCCATGAGCACGAGGTCTGGGCGTCGCTGCTGCGCTAGCTGTATGGCCATCTCGCCGCGCGAAGCTATTCCGACCGTGGAATACCCCAGTACGCGCAGTCTGTTTTGCATATCGAGCGCAACGACGCTTTCGTCTTCAACGATAAGAATTGAAGTGGTCATCTTAAACTCCAGTCAAATTAACCGTTCTGTATATAGACGCCATTCAACACGGATAGCATCATCCCACTTACAGTATAGTGTATGCTGGTCAAATAAACGTTAGTGTTCCATTGCGGTTATGTCGCAATATCATTAGTGTGTGTTTCGAAATCGCGCTCTTTACGGCTTGATGTGGTCGGCCAGCAAAACCCAGTAGTGTTTGAGGAAGACGTTCATTGAGGGGATAGGGAAATTCTGATTCAAGCGTGGGTTAAAACGTTCATGAAATGACGCATTTTGTGCCGATCGTTGTGAAAAT
>JBJYXQ010000450.1:0-3316 GCA_046260035.1 Anaerolineae bacterium | reverse complement strand
CGGTGGAACGTCTTCGGCATCACCACGCACGAAACGTTTGAGCTCGACGGTGGGCGCACGCACTTTCTGGAGGGCCGGATGGACGCCAGTTTTGGGACGACGCCGCTGGCGATGGCCAAGGCCATCCGTTTGATGGAGAAGGGGCTGGTGGATATCGAGTCAATCATCTCGCACCGCTTCCCGCTGACCGATATCCATGCTGCGTTGGACGTGATGGCGCAGCCCGACCGTAATAAGGTGATTATCAATCCGTAGAAACCTGCGCTATACTAGTAGGTGGAGGTGAGTTATATGACGCTTCAAGAAATTCTCGCGGATATTCATGCATTGGAAGAGGAAATATTAGATTTCGAGCGTAAGTATGGGCTGCGCTCTGAAACCTTTTATGCCGCCTATATGAGCGGTGAGGAACCTGAAGACGAAGCATGGGTTTTGGACTTTGGAGAATGGGCCAGCGTTTACCGGACCTGGTTGGCGCGTCAAGCTGAATACAGCAATGCAGTTCAACCGAATTGAGGGACTCATCGAAGAGACTGAAATAGTTCAGGAGGATTTTTGACTCAATCTAGCGAATCTCCACCTCTTTCCATCCAAAACCTGTCTTTCCAATACCGGACGCGCGAGCAACCGGCGATTGAGGATGTGTCGTTCACGCTGCACGCGGGCGAGCTGCTGCTCGTGGCCGGGTCCAGCGGTTGCGGCAAGACGACGCTCATCCGCTGTATCAACGGGCTGGTGCCCCGCAGTTATAAGGGCGAGTTGAGTGGCAGCGTGTTGCTCCACGGACAGGATGTTGCCGATATGCCGTTGTCGCGCATCTCCCAGATCGTCGGCACGGTGCTGCAAGATCCGGAACGCCAAATCCTGGGGGCGCACGTCTTCACCGAGGTCGCGTTCGGTCTGGAAAACCTGGGCCTGCCGCGCGACGAAATCCGGCAGCGGGTGGACGAGACGCTCGAGTACCTGGGCATTGCCCACCTGCGCGACCGTGAGACCTTCTATCTCTCCGGCGGCGAAAAGCAGAAGGTGAGTCTCGCGGGTGTGTTGGCGATGCGCCCGGACATCCTCTTGCTCGATGAACCGCTGGCCAGCCTTGATCCCGCGAGCGCGCAGGAGGCGCTGGCGCTCTTCCGCCGTCTGGCCGACGAGGGGGTCAGTATCCTCCTGATTGAACACCGGGTCGAGGATGCGTTGGGCATTCGCCCCGACCGGGTGCTCTTTATGCAGGATGCCAGGATCGTCCACGCCGGCCCGTTGGACGAGGTGATGGGGTTGATGGATTACCGCCAGGTCAAGCTGCCCGCGCCTGTCGTTATGGAACGCGCGGCGAAAGTCCCGCTGCCGCCCTTCGAGCCGGCGATCAAGCCCAACGGCCGCGACCCGCTGGTGACGTTCGAGGATGTCACGTTTGCGTACGAGAGCAGCCCGGAGGTCATTCACGGCGTCAACCTGACGCTGCGTCATGGCGATATCACGGCGATCCTGGGGCCAAATGGCGCCGGGAAGACGACGCTGGTCAAACACGCCATCGGCCTGCTGAAACCCAGCCAGGGTCGTGTGCTGGTCGAAGGAACCGACACCCGCAAAATGAGCGTCGCCCAGATCGCGCACACGTTGGGCTACGTTTTCCAAAGCCCCAGTCACATGCTCTACGCGCCGACCGTGCGCGAAGAGCTGGCCTTTGGGCCGAAAAATCTGGGCTTCAGCAAGGAGGACATTGAGGCCGGCGTCGACGAGGCGTTGGATGCCGTCAACGTGCGCGGCTTGGGGGATTATCCGCCGCTTTCGCTCTCCTTCGGGCAGCAGAAGCGGGTGAGCATCGCGGCGGTTTTGGCGATGCGCTCTAAAATCCTGGTGATGGACGAACCGACCGCCGGGCAGGATTACTGGAATTACATCGCTTTTATGGACTCCATCCTGCAGACGCCGGGGTTTGCGGCCATTCTCTTCATCACCCACGATCTCGATCTGGCGATTTGCTATGCCAACCGGGTCGTTCTGATGCATGGAGGCGAAATTGCCGGCGATGGCGCGCCCTCCGAAGTTCTGACCGATCTTGACTTATTGGAGCGCTGCCGGTTGGTGCCGACGTCGCTGTTGAAGGCGAATTTGGAGCATCTGCCGGAGACGGGACGCTTTATGTCGGCCGAAGCGTTGGCGCATGCTATTACGGAGAATAAACCCTAAAGGTCTTCAAGACCTTTGGGGTTTGACGAAATGTGTGTTGTGCGTGCAGTAGACGTGCCGGGGGAGGGACGTGTTCTGCTGTTCGATCATTGAAGGTATCGTATTTTAATATTTCTCACGAAAGGAGATGAACGTATGACTGAACAACCAAAAACCAATCGCGCGGTCACCTGGCTCGTTGTGTTGGCCGCCTTTGTGGTGGTGCTGGCACTCGCCAGTATTCTCACCGGCGGTGACAAGATTCGCGGCGTAGCCCCGATCGGGGTCACCGCTCTCGGTCTCGTCGGCGTTTTCGCCGTTTACCTTGCCACGGCCAAGAGCGATGCCTGGCAGGTCGGAACCCGGCAAGTCGTCTATATGGCCATCGGAGCGGCGCTCTACGGCGTCTTCAACTATATCTTCAACACGATCCCGATGCCGTCCGTCAGCCAGGTATCCCTGCGGCCCTCAATCTGCATCCCGGTTTTCTTCGGCTACGTCTTCGGTCCCGTTGTCGGTTTCTTCACCGGGGCCGTGGGCAACATCCTCGGTGACTTCATCACCGGCTGGGGCGTGTATCCGGCATGGGATCTCGGCAACGGCTTGATGGGGTTGGTTCCGGGACTGGTGATGCTCTTCGCTGACAAGAAGCGCAGCCTCAACTTCCTGACCATTTTGGTCGGTGTGTTGATGCTCATCGCCGTAGCGATAATCTTCATCAATCCAGAAGTGCCCGGCCCGTGGACCGGCGAGATCGAGGACTTTTCCTTCTGGGCCTGGGCTTTCCTCATCGGTGGCGCGGTGGTGATCGCCGGACGGTTTATCCTGGAGCGATTCAGCGTAGACCTGGCGGCGGTGAACCTGTGGGGCACGTTGGCCATCATCATCGGCATCGGCTTCGCCGCTCTCGCCGACATCTGGGTCAACGGCTACAGTTTTGCGACAGCCATCATCGGCGAGTTCGCTCCGGCAGCCGGCCCCAACATCCTCAACTCGATGATCCTGACGCCGATTTTGTTGGCCGCTTACGAGGCTGTACAAGGCCGGATTGGCCGGTGATGTGAGATGCCGACCACGAATGTCAGCACGAATAAACGAATAGGCGTCTTCGCTTGTGCGGATTTGCGTTTAGCGGACGGTTTGAATTCTT
>JBJYXQ010000449.1:1616-8357 GCA_046260035.1 Anaerolineae bacterium | reverse complement strand
GGCGCTTCCGGCAACATTTTGGCAATGACTATGAAAGGTGATAAACTATGAATGACACTATCGTAGAAGAATCCCAGTTTTACAAAGTCGTCGTTAACCACGAAGAGCAGTATTCTGTATGGCCTGTTGATCGGCAAAATCCACTAGGCTGGAAAGATGCTGGGTTTGATGGCCCTAAAGCCGCATGCCTGGCTCATATCGAAGAAGTCTGGACCGATATGCGCCCCCTCAGCGTCAAGCGACAGTTCGACACACGAGCAGCTTGAGTCTATATCTAAACTGAGTACAATATTTGCGCTTGTGGGTCACGCTGCTCTCCCACCCATCCCACAATGACGAAAGGACACGATGATGATCAATAAACGTTTCTGGAATCGCAGTACTCTTCTTATGCTTGTACTGGCAATCAGCCTTTCGAGCCTCACGGCCTGTGGCGGTACCGCCACCCCACAAACAACTGAGCCGACAGCCGTAGCTACAGCGGTGAATAACCGGGGAATTGGAGGGGTACTGCGGATGCAATTCTGGGAAGCCCCTACGATCCTCAACCCACACTTGACCGTGACCATACAGGACTGGGAAGCTTCACGCATTACGTATGAACCGCTCGCGAGTTACGACGAAAACGGTGAGTTGGTCGCCTTCCTGGCTGCGGAGATTCCATCGCTTGAAAACGGCGGCGTCGCCGAAGATGGAAAATCGGTCACGTGGAAACTGAAGCCCGACGTCCTCTGGTCAGATGGCACACCGTTTACCGCAGAGGATGTCAAATTCACCTACGAGTACATCATCGACCCGGCAGTGAATGCCCAGTCGGCCTACGTCTATGGGAACGTCGAGGTGGTTGAAGTACTCGATCCACTCACCGTCAAAGTGATCTTCAGCGACGTGACCCCGGCCTGGTCACTGCCATTCGTCGGCATCCAGGGCGTGATCCTTCCACAGCATGTGTTCGCGGCATACAAGGGCGCGAACGCCCGCGAAGCTCCTGCAAATACCCTTCCGGTGGGGACGGGACCATATCGCGTCGTCGAGCCGGGGATCAAACCGCAGGAGGTGTTGCTCCTCGGCACGCAGATCGTGGAGACGAACAAGATCGTCTATGAAGCCAATCCTTACTACCGCGATGCGGACCTCCCCTATTTCAGCAAGATCGAATTACGAGGTGGCGGCACGGCCAGCGAGGCAGCACGATTGGTCTTGGAAGCCGGGGAGGCTGAATATGCGCACAATATCACGTCACTCCCCCCTGACGAACTGGAAAGCCTCCAGGCAAGCGGTAACGGCGTTCTGCTGACCAAGTTCGGTTCCAATGTGGAACGCATCCTGCTCAACCAAACGGACCCGCGTCAGAGCACCGACAGCGGTGAACGTTCAAGCATCGAGATTCCCAATCCTTTCTTTGGTGATAAGAAAGTACGGCAGGCATTCGCTTATGCTATTGACACAGAATCCATTGTCGCGCTTTACGGCCCACTCGGTAGTGAAACACATAACAATCTGGTCGCCCCCTTACAATATAACTCGCCCAACGTCTTCTATACTTACGATCCACAAAAGGCGATGGCGTTATTGGATGAGGCCGGTTGGACTTTGGACAGCGGCTCAAACGTGAGGACGAATAGCGACGGTATGAAGCTCGCCGTGACGCTGCAAGGTTACGCGGCTACCCAGGGTACGGCCCTGGAGCAAATGCAACAAATTGTCAAACAGAACCTGAATGCCGTGGGTGTTGACGTGAATCTGAAAATCGTCGATGCCAGCATTATGTTCGGCGGCGATCCGGCAGAGAATCCCGATAATTTCCTGCGCTTCAACGCCGATATGCAGATGTTCAACATCTCCAGTGACAGTCCTGATCCCGGCCCCTATATGCAATTTTGGACTTGCGCACAAATACCGCAACAAGCCAACAACTGGTCAGCCGGTCTGAATATCGAACGATGGTGCAGCGAAGCCTATGATGACCTTTACCGACAAGCCACCACAGAAATCGATCCCGAGATACGCCAACAACTCTTCATCCAGATGAATGATATGCTTATCGAAGACGTGGTGATGATTCCGCTGGTACTGCGAGGTGATGTCTCCGGTGTCAGCGCCGCGCTCACGGACATTGTACTGACGCCGTGGGATATGAACACCTGGAATATCAAGGATTGGAGGCGCACGCCATGACCAAAGATAAAGAACCCATGACAACTGACCCGAAAATGACGCCTTGGATTGATAAATTACCAGGCATGACCTGGCTCAAAGACTTAAATATCGGGCGCAAACTCACCCTGGGATTCGGGATTCTGGTGTTGCTCATCTTTGTGAGCGCGGGCGTGAGTTACCTGGGCAGCGGCCGTGCCACCCAGGAGATTATGCGCGTTACCGATGTACGTGCACCGACGGCGCTCGACGCCTCGCGCGCACAGGCCGACTTGCTGCGAATGCTGTCTGACGTACGCGGTTATCTCGCGTTGGGCGAGCAATCCTACCGCGAAAGCTATGCCGAATCCGCGAGCGCCTTCGAGGAAGACCTGGAGCTCCTCAACAACCAGCTCCAAAACCTGGATGAGACCAACATCCGTCGCCTGCTTCGCCTTCAGATCGCCTACGATAGATGGTCGGCATTGCCAGAACCACTGTTCGATCTGCGCGACGATCAACTCGACCGCGAACCAGCTTATCGGCTCCTGGCAACCGACGGCATCCGCTATGCTGGTGAGGTGCTCATCGCCACCAACACCCTCATCGAATTGCAGGGCCAACAAGAGGCAACGGCAGAGAACCTCGCGTTGTTGAGCGATATGGCAAAGTTCCAGGGAAATTTCGCCGCGATGCTGTCGGCGCTGCGCGGTTACGTCACGACCAACAACCGCATTTACCGCGGCGAGTACGAGGTCAACCTCACGGACAACCAGAACGCCTGGGAACGCCTGGAAGGCAAGGCCAGCGCACTCACCAGCAGCCAGCAGGAATTGCTCAATACCATTGCCGAAAATCGTGCTGAATTCTTGAATCTGCCGGCAGAGCTGTTCGCCCAACTGGAGGGCGAACACGCGCGCGAAGACCTCTACCTCTTCAGAACCGAAGCTGTGCCCTTGGCTGACGAAATGAAGCTTCTGCTTGAGGAAATGACCAACGACCAACAAGATCGACTCACAGAAGACCTGGCCACCGGTCGGGGCGATCTCACACAAACCAACTTCATCATCCTCGGTGGCGGTATCTTTGCCCTACTCGTCGGCATCGGCATGGCCTACGTCACCCGCGAGACGATTGCCGGCCCCGTCGTACGGCTCACCAACATCGCCGAACGGATCCGCGAGGGTGACCTGGAGGCGCAAGCACGTGTCGAGTCACGGGATGAAGTGGGTGTGCTTGCAACCACGTTCAACAATATGACGACGCAGTTGCGGATGACACTGCTGCAAGTGCGCAAAGAGAAGCGCCGCGCCGACGACCTGCTGGAAGTCGTTATCCCCATCGGCGTTGAGCTGAGCACGGAGCGGGACTTCAACAGGCTGCTCGAAAAGATGCTGGTGGAAGCCAAAGACTTCTGCAACGCCGACGCCGGTACGCTTTATCTGATCGAAGGAGACGAACTCCAATTCGTGATTGTGCGCAACGACAGTCGCAACATCGCTATGGGCGGCACAACGGGCAATCCAGTGAACTATCCGCCGTTGATACTCAATACGCCCATGTCCGACGATACGCCGAGTATCGCATACTATGCCATCGCCACGCAGGTTGCTTTAAGCGGCGTCTCCAGCAACATCCCGCGGCATCACCAAGCAAGCACAATCGTCGGCGATTACAAAATCGAATCCCTGCTCACCATCCCCCTGAAAAACAGTGCCGGAACGGTTTTGGGCGTGCTGCAACTGATCAATGCGGAAGACCCGGAAACCGAAACGCCGATTCCCTTCGACCAGAACTTGCAACAGATGATGGAGTCGTTCTCCTCGCTCGCCGTCGCCGCCTTGGAAGCCTACATCCGCGAGCAAGCCCTTCACCGCCAGATTCAAGAATTGCGTATCGAGATCGATATGGCGAAGAAAGAACGGCAGGTCGCAGAAATCACCGAATCGGATTATTTCCAGGAGCTACGCGACAAAGCTCGCGAACTCCGCCGCAGAACGTAACAGCTTTAGACAATATGCGTTTCATATACTATAATTGTAGTCAAACCGTATAAAGGAGGCCAGGTATGTCAAAAATCGTTTCGATCCATTCATTTCGTGGCGGCACAGGCAAATCGAATATCTCCGCGAATGTAGCAGCTCAACTTGCCAAGGACGGCAGTCGCGTCGGTGTTGTTGACACCGACATCAGCTCGCCGGGAATCCATGTACTCTTCGGCATGGATGAGGACGAGATGACCAGATCACTAAACGACTATCTGTGGGACAAATGCGCTATCGAGGAGGCTGCCTATCCCGTCAGCGCGCGCATCGGCAAGGGCGTCGTGTTCACCATTGGCGGGGAAATCTATCTCGTCCCGTCCAGCATCCGCGCGGGCGACATCACGCGCGTGCTGCGTGAGGGTTACGACGTAGGACTGCTCAACGACGGCTTCGATGCACTCATCGACAAGCTCAATCTGGACTATCTCATCATCGACACACACCCCGGCTTGAACGAAGAGACACTGCTCTCCATCGCTATCTCCGACGCGCTCATCATCATCCTGCGTCCCGACCAGCAGGACTTCCAGGGTACCGCCGTTACCGTAGATGTAGCCCGTAAGCTGGAAGTGCCCAACCTCTACCTGGTCATTAACAAGGCGCTGACCTCCTACGACTTCGATGCACTGCGCAAAATGGTCGAGGAGACCTACAATAGCCAGGTCGCCGCCATCCTACCGCTCTCGGAAGACGTAGCCCGCATGCAATCCTCCGACATCTTCACGCTGCGCTATCCCGATCATCCCTTCAGCCAGAGCATTCGCAACGTCGTCACCCTCATTGAGGCAATTTAGGAAACCGGCTATGATCTGCCACAAATGCGGTCAACCGGCAATAGGGATATGTAAATTCTGCGGACGCGGCGTCTGCAAAGATCACCACTCCACGTCTCTGCCGACCATTATGGCAATGTACCTGGGAAGAGATAACACGCCCAAAGCGGTGGTCGTCTCCAACGTACTGTGGTGCGGGGAATGTCAGCCGCAACCGGAGCCTATCGAAATGCCGGAGTTCTTCTAGGAGGTCACGCAATGGGCATTTTTGGTTCAATCTCAAAGAAAATCGATGAACGTCAGGAAGGCATCAAACCCTCCGACCTACTTGAGTTGCCCAAGTCGATGCGCACATTGATGCTGACCATCAACCGCGTCAAAACGCTTGACTTAGAAACGGCCTCAGCTCAGATCGGACAATCAGCAGAGGAAACACAGCGCGATCTTGACACACTCGTCGAAAAGGGTTACTTACAGTATGACTCGCTGACCCATGAATACCGGATACGCTATGGGCGCACAGACCCTCAAGCCATTTCTGGGAGCCTCTGGGCCTCGCTGGACGACAAGACCAAAGAGCCAGAAGAGTAAGCTCAACGGCGGCTTCACACTATGAATCCGTTAGCCATACTCTTAGCTGCCGGTATCCCGGCCATCTTCTTGCTGATCATTTACACGCAAGACCTCTACGCCTCGCGCACCTTCCGGCTGGTGTTGATCTGCTTTGCCTGGGGTGCGCTTGGCGGCGTGGGACTCTCCTTTCTCTTCAACACCTATGTCGCATATCCCACCATCCGTAAACTCGGCTGGGATATGCTCCTGCTGTACGTCGTGTTCGCCCCTATTGCCGAAGAGCTGACCAAATCGCTCGTCTTGTTGTACGTTTCACGTAGACCGGAATTCACCTACTTCGTGGACGGCGCGATCTACGGTTTCGCCTCCGGCATCGGCTTCTCCATCGTCGAAAACTTCATCTACCTGAGCCAGAACCAGGGGATGGCGATTTCACTGGCGGTGTCGCGCGCCTTTTCGACCTGCTTGATGCACGGCGCAGCCGCCGGATTGGTGGGCATCGCCATCGGGCGGGTGCGCTTCCAGCAAAGAGCCGGGCGGGGATTGGGATTGGCGGGCGGCTGGATCGTCGCTATGATCCTGCACGGCACCTTCAATGCGATCACGCAATCCGCGTCGCTGCCGCGCGCGCTCCAGGCGATCATCCCCATCGGCATCGGCTTCGCCGGTGTGGGCCTCATCGCCTACATCATCTCCCTGGGATTGCGCGAACAAAAGCAATGGCTCGCTGACACGCTCGACCGCAAGGTCGGCGTCACCGGAGCCGAGGTACGCGCCGCGCAGTCTTACAGCACTCTCGAAGAGATGCTGGCTCCCATCACCAAACAATTCCCGCAGAAGACTGAGCAGGTGATGGCGCTCGTGTTGCGCCAGGCCCAGTTAGGGATCAAGCGCAAGGTTCAGGAGAAACTGGATGATCCAAAACAAAAAGAGCAACTGACGCAAGAAATCGCGCAGATGCAGGAGGAGATGGAGCAACTCCGTAAGGCCATCGGCCCTTACGTGATGACGTTCGTGCGCAGCGTCTTCCCAACCGGCGCGCTGAACGTCTGGGCGCGCATGGAACTGGTCGCTGCGCAGACGGGGCCGGCGGATGTGCAAAAGTGGGCCAGAATATTGGCTACACCTCAAAACGGGGCCACCGCCCCCACAGACGCGCCAAAGCGCAGCATCTTCGGCCAGATTCAGGCCCAGGCGGACAAACCGGCAGAAGA
>JBJYXQ010000449.1:0-1516 GCA_046260035.1 Anaerolineae bacterium | reverse complement strand
CCCTCCGGAGAATGGCTCGACGGCAGCCTGCTCTTTTCCGACGTCAGCGGTTTTACCGCGCTCTCCGAGCGCCTGGCGCATCAGGGGCAAGAAGGCGCGGAACAGCTCACGCACGCCATCAACACCTACTTCGAGCGCATGCTCGATATCCTCGCCTGGTCCGGCGGCATCCTCCTCAAATTCGCTGGGGACGCCGTGCTGGTGTACTTCCCCGCGGACAAAGATGGCACACAAACACACTGGGCCGTGCGCGCCGGGCAGCGGATGATGCGCGCGATGGGCGAGTTTGCAGCGATTCCCACCACCCTCGGCGCGGTGGCGCTCAAAATGAAGATCGGTGTCAGCACCGGGCTTTTTGCCGGGTTGAGTATCGGTTCCGCCAAGCGGATGGAGTACGTGCTCCTCGGTAATCCCGTGACGCGCGTGATGGGCGCCGAAGGGGCAGCGACTGCTGGTCAAATCGTCGTCGATAGCGCAACCTTCGGCCAACTTGCCCCCACGGTGTTTGCCGATCTCGGCAATGGCTTCTACGCGGTAGAAGAGGAACCCGGTGAGACACTCGATGATTTCGAGATCCGCGCGGAAACCGGGCGTGCGCGCCGTGCTGAAGGCAGTGCTTTCACCCACGCAGAGATGGCGGCGGACCTGCAACGTCTCGTCGACCAAATCGCGGCGCTAACCCCATACCTGGCTCGCCCCCTCGTCGAGCGCATCATCGACGCCTCCGAACAACGCCGCATCGAGAGCGAGTACCGGCTGACGACGGTGCTGTTCACCAACGTCACCGGCTTCGAGAGCCTGCTCCCAGAAACGCCTACCGGCGATAGCGCGTCGCTCGACCACGTCACCCGGCTGATGAGCGAGTACTTCAACGCACTACACGGCATCGTCACACGCTACGATGGCGTTGTCACCCGTATCGATCCCTACAGCAAAGGCTCGAAAGTCCTTATCCTCTTCGGCGCGCCGGTCGCCCACGAGGACGATCCCGAACGCGGAACGCGTACTGCCTTGGAAATGATGGCTGAACTAGCGGTACTTAACGCGCGTTGGCAACACAGCGAACCGGTTGTCCAGCAGCGCGTCGGCATCACCCACGGGTTGACCTTTGCCGGGCAAGCCGGGGCTGCCACGCGCCGTGAGTACACGGTTATGGGCGACGACGTGAACCTCGCAGCGCGGCTGATGTCGGCGGGGGCGCCGGGCCAGATATTGCTCGCGCCGTCGGTCTACGCGAAAGTGGCGCCGCGGTTCGCCATCACCGCGCTTCCCGCCATCCGCGTCAAAGGCAAGACCGACCCCATCCCCATCTACCAGGTGGACGGCCTCGCGGAAGAAAACCCGCTGGCCGGTCGTCTGCGCGATCTTCCCCCCTTATTGGGTCGCCAGGCAGAACTCGCGACGGTACTTGACGTAGCACACGACGCACTTAACGGTCACGGGACACGACTGACGCTGCGCGGCCCGGCGGGCATCGGCAAAAGCCACCTGGCGTACACCCTGACAGCGCACGTAT
>JBJYXQ010000448.1:0-7003 GCA_046260035.1 Anaerolineae bacterium | reverse complement strand
TGCAGTTGCTGTGCACCATACTGCTTGGCGCGCTGCTTGATCTCAATTCGACCTTCGCGTAGCTTGATGCCAAGATCGCCGTGGTCTGACAGGCGCAGGTAGTAATCAATGCGCGTGGGCTGCGCTTCCGGTGCGCGTTCGCCGTAGTGATACCAGGCCAGCACATCGGAGGGGATGATGCCAGGATAGAACCAGCGTGTCTCGACGGTGGGAAACATCAGCCAACCAGCAGCGCGTTGAGCGCGAAGAGTACAAGGCCGGTGAGCAAGGGAACGCTGAGGTTGTCGGTTCCGGCAGGGGAAAAGGCTTCAGCGGTTGTGGCTACGGCTGTCCCGATTAACGTCAGCAGCAAGACGCTCCCAAAGGGTAGGGCCGTTGAATTCGGGCTAAGCGCCGATCCCGGCAGCCAAAGTA
The DNA here is from genome assembly GCA_046260035.1 of Anaerolineae bacterium. Lineage (GTDB taxonomy): Bacteria > Chloroflexota > Anaerolineae > B4-G1 > SLSP01 > DSWT01. The sequence continues at coordinate 6,589 of JBJYXQ010000448.1, read as the reverse complement.
ACGTCAGCAGAATGACCAGGAACGTTGCGACGGCCATCGCAATGGAGCCTTCCCGGCTGCGCGTGTGCCCGAAAGTGACGTAAGGATGTTTCCCGTGTCGCAGCCCGATGATGCTGGCGAGGCCGTCCCCCCACGTCATTGCCATTACCGCCGCCGCCGCAATCGGGACACGGTCCGGCGCACCGCCGGTGCGCCACAACAATCCAAACAGGATGGTGATCGAGATCGCAAAGTAGACCGTGCCCGGCGAGGAATCCACCGCGTCCATCGCCTTGAAGATCTGGAAGCGATAGAAAACGTAGTTCAGCACGATAAACGTTGCAAAGGGGATGATGCCGATGGTCCATGTGTCGAATAGCGCCAGAATGCCCCAAATCCACATCCCTGCACCGATGTGAATGATCTTGCGCGTGAATGCCTGCTGCCATTTGAAGTGCTTGCCGATGGCCTCGACGATGAATAGCAGCCCGAAGGCATACAAGTATGAAGCAATCAGTCCGATAATGTCATTTCTGCTCATAGTCCCTCCCGGTCGCTCAAAATTAAAGAAGTGCTTGTTCCAAATCCGCGAGGATATCCTCCACATCCTCCAACCCTACTGCCAATCGTACCAGGCCGTCGCTGATGCCGGAAGCGAGCCGGATGTCGCGCGGGACGCTGCGATGCGTGGTGCTGGCGGGGTGGGTGATGAGTGTGCGTACATCGCCCAGGCTGACGGTGAGTGCGCACAGTTGAATGCGATTGAGCAGCCGCGCCCCCGCGTTCAATCCACCCTTCAGCTCGAAGACGACGACGCCCCCGCCGCCGCCAGACATCTGGCTCTTCGCTAGGTCGTACTGCGGGTGTGCCGGGTGCCAGGGATAGCGCACCCAAGCCACCGCCGGATGCTCGTGCAGCCATTCGGCGACCTGCAGGCTGTTGGTGTTGTGGCGCTGTACCCGCAGCGGTAAAGTGGTGATCCCCCGCGCGATGAGCCACGCGTTGAATGGGCTGATGCAGCCGCCAAAGTTGCGTACCGGTCCTTGCAGCACGCGTTTGACGAAGTCCGCCGGTCCTGCCACGACGCCGCCCATCGCGTCGCCGTGCCCGCCAAGAAACTTGGTCGCCGAGTGGACGACGACGTCGATACCCAGGTCGATGGGGCGTTGATTCACCGGCGTGGCGAAGGTGTTGTCGATGATCGTGAGGATGCCGTGCGCCCGGGCGATGGCCGCGATGGCCGCGATGTCGTTTAGCGCGAGGGTGGGGTTCCCCGGCGTCTCCAGGTAGATGGCGCGTGTGGTTGGGCGGATGGCGGCTTCGAAAGCTGCCGGATCGGTCGCTTCGGCGAGCGTCGTTTCCAAGCCGAAGCGCCGCAGGTCCTTGGTGACGAAGTGATACGTGCCGCTGTAGAGCCCTGTCGTGGCGACGATGTGATTAGGACCATCCTCGGCTAAGGCGGCGAGTAGCGCGGCGCTGACCGCCGCCATACCCGAAGCCGTGGCGACGGCTTTTTCCGCGCCTTCCAGCGCTGCGACTTTGCGTTCCATCACTTCAGTCGTTGGATTGCCCCAGCGTGTGTAGATGGGCTGGCCCTCCGTTGCGAAGGCGCGCGCGGCTTCCTCTGCGCTTTCGAAAAGGTAGGTGTTCGCCATATGGACCGGCGGCGTCACGTCGCGTGGTGCCAGTTCCATGCCAGTGTGGATTGCGGTTGTGTGGATGCCTTGTTTCATGTTAGTCCTCATTTTTTACTCAGGTAGTCGTTAGTCCAAAGTTGGAAGCAAAAAGTTGAATGTCGGCCCATCTCCAAATCTTCAATCCCCTAATCCTCGCAGCTTTTCCTCAGAGGCGAGTACGACGATTTCATCGCCGGGGGCGAGAATGCATACCGGGTCTGGCGGAATGTGAACCTCGCCCGCACGGATGTGCAGCAGAACGGTCAGATCTTCTTCGCGGGTGAGGGCGGCGATGGAGGTGCGCTGTAGGGTGGAGTCTGCTTCGATGGTGAGACGCGCGATGTTGACAGAGTCGCCAAGCTGCATGCCGCCGGCGGTCACCGGTTGGACGTAATGCCGGTTGAGCGCTTCCGCAACGAAAGCCGGGGCCGCAATCGCCGAGGTACTGTAGACGGCGTCGATGGCGAAGGCGCGCTGAAGTTGTTCCCCCAGGGATTCTTCGAAGATGCGCATCACCACGCGCAACCCAGGATTGAGTTCGCGAGCGCGGAGCAGTGTCTCGAAGTTGGTCATGTCGTCTTCGCTGCAGGCGATGAGCGCCGCGGCGTTGCGCACACCCGCTTGCTCCAGCACCGCATGCTGGCGAAAATCGCCGTAGCGGATGGTCACGTCGCGCTCATGAAGCTGTTCTGCGAGCGTGTCGGCCCCAAAATCCAGCGCAATGACCGGCTGGTGCAAGTCCAGCAGCGCGTTGACCACGCGATACCCCGTGTGCCTGATCCCGCACACGAGAATCGGTCCGGCGTTAGATGCGCTGGCGCGCTCGCGTTGGCGTGCCAGTTCGCCCGCGCGCTCCATCTCCGCAAAGGCGAAGAGCGTATCACCCGCGCGCAGCGCCATCTCATCATCCGGCTCGACGAACATCCGCCCTTCCCGGTGCAGGCACACGACGGTGACGTCGTAGGCATTAGCAGTCGCGCCGAGCGGGCGACCGATCAGGGGTGAGGTTTGCGCGAGGGTGAGTTTGGTGAGGAAGTACGTGTGTTCGTTGAGGGCGAAGGTCTCCAGGACCTCCATGCCGAGAGCTGCGTGGGCGAAAGCCGTCGCTGCGATTGCCGAGCGGCTGATGATGGCCTTCACATTGAAGGTGGCTTGAATCTCGTCGGCGATGCTGTCTTCGAAGAGGCGCAGCACGATGCGCGCATCAGGGTTCATCTCGCGGATGTGAAAGACGGCTTCGATATTCACGAGGTCCCGGTTTGTGCAGACAAGCACTGCCTGCGCACGGGCGACCCCGGCGCGCTGCAGGACATCTTTGTCGTGAATATCCCCGGCGATGAACGGTATGTCGCGTTCGATGAGGGTAGTCACGAGTGGCGAGACGGTGGTGTCGATGCCGATAACCGGTTGTCCCAGATCGAGGAGCTGGTTGGCGATGCGGTAACCCACGCGCCCCAATCCACAGACGACGATGGGGCGTTCGACGGTCGCCGCTAGGGCCTCCTGCCACGCCTGTCCACGCTCGCTACGCACGAAGAAGATGCGCAGGATATTGAGGATATTGACCCCGAATGCCAGGATCAGCGGGATGCCGATGAGTGGCACGATGACGAAGTAGACGTCGAGCGCGGGGCTGCCCGGCATATCGGCGAAACTCACCTGGAATGCCATCATGTTCAGGATAGCGTAGACGGCTTTGACGTAAGTGATGCGCGTCTCACCCGGCATCAAGGCGTAGTTATAGGCTCCCTCGAAAAGCACGGCGGTGAGGGCGATCCCTACGATCAAGACGGCGCCTACCTTCCAAGGGAACAGGCGCGCGAGCACCCGCAGGTCCTGGCGAAATTGTTGCCACCAGCGGGTGACCGTGCTGCAGGTGACCGCGTTTTTGGGGCGACGTGATTGTGTTTTCATTGAGTCGACAAATGTAAGAATCAGCGATTGTGAGAATTGGCGAATAGTTGATTGGGTGGTTCAACGAGAAGGCGAACCACCCAACCATTCATTTCCCAAAGTGTACTCAGACTTTGCAACCGCGCAACTCTCACAGCCTACAAAAGTCTCAACTGTCATTCCGAACGAGCCGCTGCGTAGCAGTGGGCGTGAGGAATCTCGTTGCTACGGAAACGAGGCCCCTCACTGCGTTCGGGGTGACAATTTGTGATCTACTGAGTCTCGCTCATTCCCTTCTGTTGCGCGTAGTACGTGTAATCGCCCGCGTACTCTGTCAGACTGCCGTCTTCCAGATCGACGATGCGGTCTACCATGCGGTTGAGAAAGTAGCGGTCGTGGGAGATAACAAGCACAGTCCCCTCGAATTCCTCTAGCGCCTGTTCCAGTACCTCGCACGATGGCAGGTCGAGATTGTTCGTCGGCTCGTCGAGCAGCAGGAAGTTGGCATTGGACAGCATCAGCTTAGCGAGTTGTAAGCGGCTGCGCTCTCCGCCGGAGAGCATGGACACCGTGTCCCGCGTCCTCTCGTATGGGAAGAGAAAGCGTCGCAAGAAGTTCACCGCCGCGTGCTCCGACATCGATTTCGCGTCCCAGATTTCCTCGATGAGTGTGCGCTCGGGATCAAGCGTCTCGTGCTGCTGTGCGTAGTAGCCGACCTCCACGCTGGGACCGATCTTGATCACACCGTTCGTTGGCTCGTCCTGCTCCAGGATGCAGCGGAAGAGCACGCTCTTGCCGCTCCCATTCGCGCCGATAAGGCCCACGCGCTCTCCGCGCCAGATCAGCAGATTCAGGCCGAGGAGCACGATTTTATCTTCTGTCTCCGTCCCCCGCGGGGCGAAAATTTTATCAAGGTTGGCAATGTCCAGCACTTTATTCGATCCGCGCCAGCCATTCAGTTCCAGCCCCATTTTTTCGCGCTCGAAGATGGGCTTTTCGATCTTGTCCATACGATCAAGCATTTTCTGTCGCGAGCGGGCCTGGCGGATATGTCGCTCGTCGATGACGATGCTGGCCCAGTACTCAAAGCGCGCGATCGCTGCCTCGATGCGGGCGATTTCCTTCTGCTGCGCGACGTAGAGCTGTTGTTGGCGCAGCAAGCGCAACTGCTTCTCGGTAGAATAAGCCGAGTAGTTGCCCTGGTAGAGTGTCAACTTGCGGTCCTCGATTTCGGCGATGTAATCCGCGACTTCGTCCAGTAGATAGCGGTCGTGCGAAACGATGATGATCGTGCCGGCAAACCCGTGGATGAAGCGTTCCAGGTAGACCTTGCCATCTAGATCGAGGTGGTTGTCGGGCTCATCAAGCAGGAGCAGGTCGCACTGGATAGCGAGTAGCTGTGCCAGCCCGAGCATCTTTTTCTGCCCGCCAGAGAGGACTGCCACAGCCATATCGTAATCATCCTCGCTGAAACCGACGGTTTGCAGCGCTTGCTTGACGCTGCTCTCATAGCGGTAGCCGTCCATCCGCTCGAAGTCCTCTTGCGCGCGGGCGTGGGCCGCCAGCACACGGGCGAACTCGTGTTCGTCGTTGTAGGTGGCGGGATCGCCCATGCGCGTTTCCAGGCGGCGCATCTCTGCCTCGAGTCGGTGGATATCGGAGTTGGCACTTAAGGCTGCCTCCCACACCGTTTCTGGCCCACCATCTTCGACAGGGACGAAGTGCGGTTCCTGGGCCAGGTAGCCGATGCGCGTCTTGTGCCGGGTGAGGTAGCCGCTGTCAGGCTGCAGTTCCCCTGCGATCAGCCGCAGCAGCGTGGATTTCCCCGCGCCGTTTGGGCCGACCAGGCCGATCTTCTGCCCGGCCTGGATCTCCCACGCGATGTTGTCCAAAACCAACAGCGGCCCGTGGTGATAGGTGACTTTATCGACGTTGACGATGATCTGACTCATATTCTCCCTCCTGAATTAAAAAGCCGTGGGAATCTCACGTGCACGGCTCAGGAAGGGTTGGGGAAAAGAAAAAGCCGCAGACGCGAGCGCGCCCACGGCTCTGAATAAACAAATGAAATGCAAGTGTTGTTCGCAGGCGCACCTAAGAACGGTGCGCTGCGCTAAAACAGACGACGCCTCGTAGCATTAAAACTGAGTATCCAATCGAAAAGCGAATCATCTTCTTACCTGCCTTTACGAACGCGATTATACCACGAATTTCAGAATGGGCTAATCGGCACTTTCACCGCAGAGCACGCAGAGAGCGCTGAGAATTCTGCGGTGAAGAAATCATCATTGTGTAAGTCTTGATCTTGCATCTTGCCTGTTGTCTCGCCTTCAGGTACAATGGCGATTATGATACACTACCGAGAATTCTTTTGCGAATTCTTTGCCCAGCATTGGCCCTTGCTCCAGCAAGCGGCGCTATATCGCCCTGATCCAAACCCCACGTTTGGCAATCCGGCATTCGAAGCGACGGATTCCCGCGTGCTTATCGTGCGGCTGTCGCCCTTCCGCGACGTGGACCGCTCGACGCCGCATCTGTTCCTCTTCCAGGCGGTGCGCCGCGCGTTGCCGAGCGCTTACATCGATATGGCTTTCTTCCCACCGCAGTACGACCGCGAGCGTCTTTTGGCGGCGGGTGTGCCACTGTTGGTGGGGACACAGTCCTGGCGCGGCATTGAAGATTTCGACGCCGTGTTGATCTCCAACGCCTATACGTTGGAATTGATCAACCTGCCGTATTTGCTGCACCATTCCGGCGTACCGTTACTTGCCAGCGAGCGGGATTCGCGCTATCCTCCGCTCATCCTCGGTGGCTCCAATGCGATGGCGACGCAGGCCATCGTTACAGAGGCAGGCGATTGTGTGGCGGATGCGCTCTTCTTAGGCGAGGGGGAGCGCGAGGTGGAGACACTCGTCCGTGTGCTCCACGAGAACGCGGCGTTACCCAAGTGTGAACGGCTGCTGCGTGCCACCGAGGCAGTGCCCGGCCTGTGGGTCGCCAACGGGCCACCCGATCAGCAGGTGACGAAGGCTGTATGCGCC
>JBJYXQ010000447.1:0-3336 GCA_046260035.1 Anaerolineae bacterium | reverse complement strand
TTACAGGCCTTTTGGTTCCGGTTCATCCGGGTTAGGATTGCTCAATGGATACACAATTCGTCGAATCTTTTGTCAATCGCCGGAAACAATACTTTGGCGAGGCAGAATTGCCCATTGGCTATATTACTACACAGATCAAGTACAGACAGAAGACCTGCGCGCGTCGAAACACGATCAGCGCTGCCTGATCTGCAATCTCAACCAGGTTCGCGAGGGCAGAGTCTTTGTCTACGACGCCAAAACGCCGGGCTGTGCCGGAGGGAAACGATACACCGGCTTCTCGATTAAACTTGGGCCCAACTTCGAGTACTTTCTCTCCTGCGGTATTCCCGGCAAAATGGAAGGCGAACGGAAGGCGAACGCTACAAACAATCCCGGAACTGGTCAAGGCTTATCTGGAGAACCATCCGGCTTTCGAAGCGCCCGGCAACTACCTGGTTTTCAAACGCTGGGATCAGTTCGCCGACGATGAAGAACCGCTCGCCGTGATCTTCTTCGCCACACCCGACGTCTTGTCAGGACTGTACACCCTGGCGAATTATGACGTCTCCGGCCCCCACGGTGTCATCGCGCCGATGGGATCAGGGTGCGCTTCCATCATCAGTTATCCCTACTTCGAATCGCTTTCGGAACAACCACGGTGTGTTCTCGGTATGTTCGATGTTTCCGCCCGCCCCTGTGTCCCGGCAAACACATTGACTTTTACCATACCCATGCGAAGATGGGAGATGATGGTTCGGAATATGGGCGAGAGTTTTCTCATCACCGAGTCCTGGCACAAAGTCAGAAATCGAGTGAACAGTAAAGGAGGCTAGAAATGGCATCAACACAAGACCGTGAGGGATTCAAAAGCCGCGTGAAAGACAATCTCCAGAAGGCAAAGACGTTAACGGCCAACCTGAGAAAGTCCAATTCCAGGCTACTTGTCAGCAGTATCGTGACTTCGGGAGCTTCTGCTCTTGTAGCCGGAATCACCGCTGCACAGGGGCCTATCGTCGGCGAAGGTATACCAGGATGGAGAATCGCCTGCACCGTCGCTGCTGTGCTTGCTTTCGCTGCGGCGGTCTGTACCGGTTTAGTACAACAATTGAAGATCAGCGAGCGACTTGCCGAGGGTAACCAGTGCTTCGGCAGACTCAACGCCCTGGATGTCGCCATGGTTATGGGAAATCGCAATTGGGAGGAGCTGACCAAAGAATACGAAGAGATCGTCAAAACTTACCCGGAATTTGTGTAGAAAAGACATCCTCAAAGTAGTTTTTGACTTGAACCGATAAATATCAGGAGAACACTATGCCACGACGACGTAAACCTAACATTCTGTTAATCGGCATCGATTCGCTGCGCGCGGACCACATGAGCTGCTACGGCTATCCCAAGCTGACGACGCCGCACATCGACCGCTTTGCGCAGGGAGGCACGCTCTTCGAGCGCACGTACAGCGCCTACATTCCCACGACCAGCGGCTACGGCTCAATGCTCACGGGGATGGACGTGTTCAACACGCAGATGGTCGCGCTGCGTCACAAGGGGCCGCTGCGCCCGGAAGTCGCCACGCTACCGGAAATCCTCAAGGCGGAGGGCTACAACACCACCTGCGTGGGCTTCAAAGGCAATCCAGCCTCGCGCGGCTTCGATACCTACATCGACTACGCGGGATGGGGCAGTTGGAACGAGGGCCGCAGCCCGAAAGCCGAAAATCTCAACGAAGTCACCATCCCGGAACTGAATCGGCTGGCAAAAGAGAAGGAGCCGTTCCTCCTCTTTCTGCGCCACATGGACCCGCACGCGCCTTACCTGCCCCCCGCGCCCTTCGAGCGGATGTTCTACCACGGCAACGAGTGCAACCCGCGCAACCATTCGATGGACCCGGTGATGGCGTTCAAGCCGTTCCGCGATTTCTTCGCCACATGGATGCCACCGGGCATCCGCGACAAGGATTACGTCATCGCGCAGTACGACGGTGCGGTCGCCTACATGGATGCTGCCATCCAGACGATCCTGAACGCGGTGGAGACACTCGATCTTCTCAAAAACACCATCGTCGTCATCAATTCAGATCATGGCGAGACGCTCTACGATCACGACTGCTACTTCGATCACCATGGGATGTACGATCAGACGCTGCACGTGCCACTGATCATCCACTACCCGCGCGCCGTCCCTGCCGGGAAGAGTGTGAGCGGCTTCAATCGTCACCAGGAGCTGGTCCCCACCCTGCTGGAGTTAGCCGGCATCGAAACGGACATCGCCTTTGACGGCAAGAGCCTGATGCGGCTGGTGGACGGCTCGGTGGCCTCCTACGACAGCGAGTTCTACATCACCGAGTGCACGTGGATGCGCAAGCACGGCTGGCGCACGCCGGAATGGAAGTTGATCGTGGCACTCGAGCCGGATTTCCACTTCAAGCCGGAGGTGGAACTGTACAACCTGGTCGAAGACCCCGGCGAGAACGACAACGTCGCCGAGGCCGAACCGGAAATCGTCGCCATGCTCCGCGCGCGGATGGAGGCCTGGATTGCCAAACGCGAAGCCGAGACCGGCTTACCCAATCCCATTCACCACCAGGGCGACTGGCACGGGCACGAAGGTATCGGCGTGTTCACGAGTTCGCAGCAAGCCTACGACACCCTGCATATCGGCGATCCCACGCAGGCGGCGAAATTGCAGGCGGGGAACAAGAAATAAAAAAAGTGGTTTTTCGTTTGCGGGGCTTTGCCCGCAAACGAAAAACCACTAAAAAACAACCTGATTTAGGAGGATTTGAAAAATGGCGCTTAAAGTCGCTATTGTCGGATTGGGCAACATCGGAAATACGCACGCGCGGGTGTACCAGAAGCGCGATGACGTGAAAATGGTCGCGGTCTGCGACATCATCAACGAACGCGCGGATAAGGCGGCAGCGGCATATGGCTGCCCGGCGTTCTACTCTGTTCAAGACATGCTAAAGAGCGACATCAAAATCGACGCCGCCAGCATGTGTACCGCCGGGAAAGAGAACGGGGGCGATCACTACACGCCCACGATGGAGCTTTTGGAAGCGGGTATCCCCACCCTGGGCGAGAAACCCATCTCCAACGACGTGAGTAAAGCGGCGGAGATGGTGGCCCTGGCGAAGAAGAAGAACCTGCGCTACGGCATCGATCTCAACCACCGCTTCACGCCTGCCGCGCTGCGGGCTAAGGAGTGGGTCAAGGCCGGGCGACTGGGCGAGATCAACATCATCAACATGACGATGTGGATCAACAACCCCAACGAGTCATCGCCCTGGTTCCACATCCGCGCGCTGCACCCCCACTCGCTGGACGTGATGCGCTATTACGGCGGCGACGTGGA
>JBJYXQ010000446.1:3464-4727 GCA_046260035.1 Anaerolineae bacterium | reverse complement strand
TTGCCTATCCTCCGACAAAGATCCACATCCGCGATGTAAACGGGCAATTCCATACCCCCTTTATCTATGGCACGAAGATGGAGCGCGATCCAGAGACGTTCAGGCCAGTCTATAAGGAAGACACAGGTCTCATTTACCCGATTGGACTGTTCGTGCGCGGTGACCCTTACAAATTCTGGGGATTGTTCGAAAGCGATGTTCATCTCTTTGGTTGCGGTGGGGAAGACGCACCCTTTTTCCTTATGGGAACCGACACCATCGGACGAGATGTATTGTCGCGTATCTTCCACGGGGGGCGCATCTCATTGAGCGTTGGTTTGATAGGGGTCGCCATCAGCTTTGTCCTCGGCCTGCTCCTGGGCGGACTCTCGGGCTTTTTTGGCGGGGTGGTTGACGAAGTGATCCAGCGGATGATCGAGGTGCTCACCACGCTGCCCCAGATCCCGTTGTATATATCGCTGGCCGCCGCGCTGCCCCGGGAATGGCCCCAATTGCGCATCTACTTCGCCACCACCTTGATTCTCTCCATCATGGGATGGACTGGGCTGGCACGGACGGTGCGCGGGCGGCTGCTGAGCATGCGCGAGGAAGATTTCGTGCTGGCCGCCCGGCTGGACGGCGAGAGCGAAGGGGCCATCATCACCCGCTACATGCTACCCGGTTTTGCCAGCTACATCATTGTCTCCTTGACTGGGGCACTGCCGGGCATGATCCTCGGTGAGACGGCGTTAAGTTACCTGGGCATCGGTCTGACTCCGCCGACCATCAGTTGGGGCGTGATGTTACAGGACGCCCAGGACATTATGAACGTCGCCCATTTCCCGTGGGTGCTGTGGCCGGTCCCGGTGGTCGTGCTCGCGGTGCTGATGTTCAACTTTGCGGGCGACGGCTTGCGCGACGCCGCAGACCCCTACGTTACTTAGGAGGCGCCATGTTATCGGATTCTGTACTCGCCGAAGTCAAAAACCTTCGTACATATTTTCACCTGGCCGAGGGCGTGGTCCGGGCTGTCGATGGCGTTAACCTGACGATCAAAGCAGGGCGCACGCTGGGCGTGGTGGGGGAAAGCGGATGTGGCAAGAGCGTCACCGCGCTTTCTCTGATGCAGTTGGTTCCTTCCCCAGGCAAGATTGAGGGCGGGGAGATCAACTACTACAGGACCGTACACAAGACGGAATCATCGACGACGTCTGATGTCGTCGAAATCGCCAGACTCAAACCCAACAGCCCGGAGATGCGCGCCATTCGCGGCGACCGGATCTC
>JBJYXQ010000446.1:0-3364 GCA_046260035.1 Anaerolineae bacterium | reverse complement strand
ATGGCGATCATGTATATCACCCATAACCTGGGTGTGATCGCCGAGATGGCCCAGGAAGTTGCGGTGATGTATATGGGCAAGGTCGTCGAGGAATCCGACGTGATGACGATTTTTAAGCATCCGCTGCACCCCTACACACGGGCACTGCTCAGATCGATCCCGCAGCTTGACGACGTGCTGGCCCGCGCCGGTCAGAAGAAGCAGCTCGAAACCATCAAAGGGATGGTACCCGACCCGTACAGCGTGCTGCCGGGATGTTCCTTCCATCCCCGCTGCCCGCGGTTTATGCAGGGCGTCTGTGACAAGATCGCCCCTGAAGTTATCGAGGTGGAGTCCGACCACATGGTCAGATGCCACTTATATGCTTCCCATCCCGCCGACGCGCAAACAGCAGACCATAGCACGAAGGATACAATATCATGACCGAACAAACCTATACACACAGCGAATCCCAAGCTCAAGACGGGCCCCAGGCGCAGTTGCCGTTGCTCGAAGTCAAAGCACTCAAGAAATACTTTCCAGTCCAGCGCGGATTCTTCAAAAGGGTCGTCGGCCATGTGAAGGCAGTTGATGGCGTCGACCTCTTTGTCAACGAAGGTGAAACGCTAGGCCTGGTTGGCGAAAGTGGATGTGGGAAAACCACAACCGGACGCTGTCTTTTAAGGGCCATTATGCCCAGCAGCGGCGAGGTATGGTTTGACGATCCGACACTGGGCCGGATTAACGTCGGTGCATTGGACCATGACCAGCTTATCCATGTGCGCCGCAATATGCGGATGATCTTCCAGGACCCGTACGCCTCGCTCAACCCCCGTATGACGCTGCTGGACATCGTCGGCGCACCGCTCCGGGCGCTCAAAATCGCCCAGGGCAAGGAGTTGGAGGATCGCGTGGCGGAAATGCTGCGCCTGGTCGGTCTGCGTCCTGAATATATGCGCCGTTACCCGCACGCCTTCAGCGGCGGGCAGCGCCAGCGTATCGGCTTGGCCCGCGCCCTGGCCCCCCACCCCAAATTCCTGGTGTGCGACGAACCGGTTTCGGCGCTCGACGTATCGGTGCAGGCGCAAATCCTCAACTTGCTCCAGGAACTCCAGGAACAAATGGGGCTGACGTACGTATTCGTAGCCCACGACTTGAGTGTCGTTGCCCATATCAGCAACCGGGTGGCGGTGATGTACGTGGGGAAGATCGTCGAAACAGCAACGACACACGAACTGTTTATGTCACCCAAACACCCGTATACCGAGGCGCTGATGTCGGCGATTCCGCGTCCTGATCCCACACCGCGTGAAAAGCGCATCCTCCTCACCGGCGAGGTCGCCAACCCGGCCAACCCGCCTTCGGGATGCTATTTCCATCCACGCTGCAGGTATGTGAAGGACATCTGCAAAACAGAAGAACCGACGTTTGACGAAATCAGCCCCGGGCATTACGTCAAATGCCATCGCGCTGCCGAACTCAATCTCAGCGGTGTAGCGAACCTGGCGTGAATGTGATCGCCTATCGGTATTTGAAAGCCTGAACACAAAAACGAGGGTGTTGTCGTGGAGAGCTGCGCTCGACCACGACAACACCCTCCTTGATACTCCGCCGCGTTAGCGGCCTCTAATGAGGAGATTAAACCTATGCCTAATGATTGGGAAAACCCCCAGATGGTCGGGCAGAACAAAGAGCCTGCCCATGCAACCTTGTTACCCTATCAGGATACCCAGAGCGCGCTTGAGGGCGACCGCAACGCGTGCACCAATTTCAAACTGCTTAACGGCGACTGGCAATTCAAGTGGGCGCCGAACCCGGCATCCGCGCCAGAAGACATCCACGTCGAGCCCTTCTACGATGATGGCTGGGACACGATTCCCGTCCCAAGCAACTGGCAGATGCAGGGTTATGGTGTCCCGATGTACACCAATGTCCAGTACCCGTTCCCTCCCGACTACATGCCGGAAGTCCCGAAGGATAACAATCCTGTCGGCTCCTACCGCACCACGTTCACCGTTCCCGAAGCATGGGATGGGAAACAGGTGTTCATTGTCTTCGATGGCGTGGATTCGGCGTTCTACCTGTGGGTCAACGGGCAGCTCGTCGGATACAGCCAGGACAGCCGTTTGCCGGCGGAGTTCAACCTCACGCCGTATCTGCGTCCCGGTGAGAACACGCTCGCCGCGCGCGTCTACCGCTGGAGCGACGGCAGCTATCTCGAAGATCAGGACTTCTGGCGGCTGAGCGGCATCTACCGCGACGTCTACCTCTTCGCCACGCCTGCCGTCCACATCCGTGACTTCTGGGCGCAGACCGAACTGGACGCCGACTATCATGACGCCGTTCTCAAGATAAGCGCAGACATTGCCAACTATGGATCTGTGAACATAGACGGTTATACGTTGGAAGTCCAACTCTTCGACGCTGCGAATCGGCGAATCACGCATCACGAATCACGAATTACGAATCACGAATCATCAGTTACTTTCTCTCTCCCCGTCATCAATCCCTTGAAATGGTCGGCGGAGCATCCGAACCTGTACGTGCTGCTGCTCACGCTCAAAGACCCAGCGGGCAATGGGCTCGAAGTCGAACGCTGCAACGTTGGCTTCCGCAAAGTCGAGATCAAGGATGGCAAGATCCTCGTCAACGGCGCGGCGGTCTACTTCTACGGCGTCAATCGCCACGAGCATGACCCCGACACCGGGCACGCCGTCAGCGTCGAATCGATGATCGAGGACATCCTGCTGATGAAGCGCTTCAACGTCAACGCGGTGCGCACCTGCCACTACCCCGACGATCCGCGCTGGTACGATCTGTGCGACCAGTATGGTCTGTACCTAATTGACGAGACCAACATCGAAACGCACGGCGTCTGGGACGAACCAACCCGCGATCCCGTGTGGCTGACGGCGTTCATGGAACGCGGCAGCCGTATGGTGAAGCGGGACAAGAACCATCCGAGCATCGTCATCTGGTCGCTCGGCAACGAGTCAGGACACGGGCCGAATCACGCGGCGATGGCCAAGTGGATTCACGGCCACGATCCAACACGACCAGTCTTTTATGATTCGGCGGATCACGAACCTTACGTCGACATCGTCAGCAAGATGTATCCATCTCTGGAACGCCTCATCGAACTGGCGGAGAGACCTGGGGAGACGCGACCCTTTATTATGTGCGAGTACGCCCACGCGATGGGCAACAGTCCCGGCAACCTGAAGGAGTATTGGGACCTCATCGCGCAGTACCCACGCGTGCGCGGCGGGTTTGTGTGGGATTGGGTCGATCAAGGACTGCGACGTACAACCCAGGATGGCGTGGAATGGTTCGCCTACGGTGGCGACTATGGCGAATCGCCGCACGACGGCAGCTTCTGCATCAA
>JBJYXQ010000445.1:8686-11924 GCA_046260035.1 Anaerolineae bacterium | reverse complement strand
GAGGCGGCGTTAGGAACGGCGGTTACGGTGGAGTTGAAGGCGTCGTTGTTGCGCGGAGAAGAGGCGTGTGTGTTTGAAGTGCATATCTGATAATTGTGCAATCGACCAAAACGTACGCGAGGCCATCGGATGAGCGATGGCCTCGTGTTGTGTAATTCTGATGGGCTTACTGTGTCGCTGAGAGGTCAATCGCCTTGGTGGCGAGCTGGGCAAACTCCTGGACGTCCTGATCGCGCGGCAGATATTCTGCGATGCGTTGCGCATCCCGCGCCACGTTCTCCAGTGTCGTCCCGGCATCCTTGGCCCAGTAGCTCTGGCGCAGGATTTCGGCATACTGCGCGACCACCGCGGTCATCTGGAAGCGGGGATCGCTTGCTGCGAAGTCGTCATTGAGGTCGGCCTGCGCAGCGCTGCGATTGATCTCGGTGATCCCACCGGTATCAGGATTTTCCCAGCGCATGTAGACGGTGAGTGCGGTCGTTTGCGGGTCGGCCTCGGCCTTGAACTTCACCTCGTACAGCGCGGTGACGCTGTGCCCAGGCCCGAGTTCGCCCGCATCCACTTCATCGTTGCGGAAGTCGTCGTCGGCAACATCGCGGTTCTCGTAGCCGATAAGGCGATAACGGCTCACCACGTCCGGGTTGAATTCCACCTGCACCTTGGCGTCACGGGCGATCACCTGCAAAGATGAGGGCAGCCGGTGAACGAAGATGCGCTCGGCTTCTTTGATGTCGTCTACGTAGGCGTAGAACCCGTCACCGTCGTCGGCTAACTGTTCCATCAATACGTCATTAAAATTGCCCATTCCCACGCCGATGGTCGTGAGGTAGATATTCTTGTCGGCATATTCGCGGATGATTTCGAGAATCGATTCCGGCCCGGTGCGGCCCACGTTGGCTACACCGTCGGAGCAGAGGATCACCCGGTTGACCGCCTCAGGATTGAAGTTCCTGCGCGCCAGGCGATAGCCTTCCTCCAACCCTTCTTCGGCGTTTGTGGAGCCTTCTGCGTCCAGACGCTGAATCGCGCGCAAGATCGTGCTGGCGTTCTTCACCGGGGTGTGCTCCAGTATTACACGCGCGCGGCTCCCGTAGACGACGATGCCGATCTCATCCGTAGGGCGCAGTTGTTCAACCAGCAATTCCAGCGCGTCCTTCACCAGTTCCAGACGATTCTCCATATCCATCGAGCCGGACACGTCGATGACAAAGGTCAGCACCACATCGGGGCGTTCCTCTTCCGGCACCTCATAGCCCTTGAGACCAACGCGGATCAGGTGATAGTTCTCCACGTAGGGCGAAGGCGCACCGTCGATGGTGATCCCGAAGGCGCCCTTGGTAGGAGACTCGTAGCCCTGCTCGAAGAAGTTGACGTACTCCTCGACGCGCACCGAGTCCTTGTCGGGCAGATACCCGTCGCCGATGACGCGCCGCATCACGGTGTACGACGCTGTATCCACATCCACAGCGAAAGTGGAAAGGTTGTCGTCCTCTACGTCGATGCGCGGGTTGACGCCGTAGTTCTCAAAGAAGACGTCGCCGTAGGGTTGGTCGTTTGGCTCGTCCGTACCGCCTGTTGAAGGCCCGAAAGTATCTGTGGCTTCTGTGGCGGTAGGTACGGCGGTGGACAGTGGGCGATTCTCAGCCGGCAGCCGGTAGGGTTCCTGAGTAGCTTGCGGTGCAGCCTCATACATTATGCCGCCGCAGCCTGTTAAAAGCATGGTTACCAAAATAAAAAAGGCACTTCCAATTCGAATCACGCGGTTCATTGTTCTCCTCCTATTGAATAGACTTTGGATTGTTTTTGTACTCATCTATGTGTGACATGCGGCTCAAGTAGAAAAAGTTCACGGAATTTCGCCCGAAATTTGACAGCAGTGGTGCTAGGGGTATGCTTTTAAATGAGAGTCTGACCGGCGGATTGGGCGGATTTTGGACCAAGTTCTATCCCTGATCTGCTTTCTGGCTGAAGGCTGATAGCTGACCGCTGACGGCTTTAAGGAGATCTATGGCAAAATCAAATTATCCAATGACTCGTGGTGTGCGGCACTTGCAGGACAAGAAAATAGCTTTTATACCGCATCTGTATTCC
Organism: Anaerolineae bacterium; assembly: GCA_046260035.1. Taxonomy (GTDB): domain Bacteria; phylum Chloroflexota; class Anaerolineae; order B4-G1; family SLSP01; genus DSWT01. The sequence continues at coordinate 9,833 of JBJYXQ010000445.1, read as the reverse complement.
TATGAAGCGCATGGTGGCACCAGCCATGCAGCTACCTGCCTGAATGTGGACGAACACGCCGTTATCAAGACGCTCGTGATGGAAAAGGATGACGGCAAGCCGTGTCTGGTCTTGATGCACGGTGACAGGGATGTTTCTACCAAAAACCTGGCCCGGATGATCGGGGTCAAATCTGTCATGCCTTGTGATGTCGCCAAAGCCGAGCGTGTGACCGGCTACCAGGTCGGCGGGATCAGTCCTTTCGGCACGCGCCAACCGCTGCCGGTCTACGTCCAAATGACGATTCTGGACTTGCCCTGTATCTACATCAACGGGGGCAAGCGCGGCTTCCTGGTCGAAATTGCCCCCGATGCACTACAGAAAGCCCTTTCCATACACCCAGTCGACGTAGCCATCATACGATAAAGTTATCTCTCGCTTCTAATTTCTCATCTCTAATTTTGGGGGAGGAAACTATGATTTCTCGAAAAGACGCATTCTTCGGCATCCATTTTGATCTGCATGCGAACGAGCGCGACACGGAACTCGGTGCGGACGTGACCGAGGCAATGATTGCCCGGTTGTTGGAGCGGGTCAAACCCGACTACGTCCAGCAGGATTGCAAAGGGCACGCCGGTTACACCAGCTATCCCACCAAAGTCGGCTGGCCCTCGCCGGGTATCATCAAGGACGCGCTGGCGATTTGGCGCAAAGTCACGCGCGAACACGATGTCAAGCTCTTCATTCACTACTCCGGTGTGTGGGACCGTGTCGCTGTGGAACATCACCCGGAGTGGGCGCGCGTCACGTCGGAGGGGAAGCCCGATCCACAGGGGATCACTAGCACCTTCGGACCTTATGTGGATGAGCTGTTGATTCCGCAGCTCAAGGAGGTTTTCGGAACTTATGACCTTGACGGTGCGTGGATTGACGGTGAGTGTTGGGCGACGCAACCCGACTACAGCCCGGCAGCGCTTGCTGCCTGGAAAGCGGCGACCGGCTACGAGGACGCGCCACGTTCGCCCGATGAGCCGCACTGGCACGAGTGGCTCGAGTTCAACCGGCAACAGTTTGAAACGTACCTCACGCACTACCTCGACGCGCTGCATACCTTCAACCCCGCGCTCGAAATCACGAGCAACTGGATGTACACTGCCTTCACGCCGCG
>JBJYXQ010000445.1:0-8586 GCA_046260035.1 Anaerolineae bacterium | reverse complement strand
GCGCAGGATTCGGTCAACACGGCACGTTTCGAAGCGCGTTACATCGCCAGCACGGGGATGCCGTGGGACTTGATGGCTTGGGGCTTCTCCTGGTGGGGCGATGGCAAGCGTCATCATCGCAGCTACAAGCCCGCCGTGCAGTTGCAGCAGGAGGCGGCGGTCGTGTTGGCGCAGGGTGGGGGCTTCCAAGTGTATTATCAGCCCACGCGCGCCGGATGGTTCGACGCCAACCTCATCGAGACGTTGGGCCAAGTGAGTGACTTCTGTCGCGCGCGGCAAGATGTCTCCCATAAGACGGCAAGCGTGCCGCAGGTGGCACTGTTGCTATCTTCGACAGATTTTTATGCCAAGACAAACGGCGTTCTGCGCGCCTGGGAGGGTGAGCACAATGCGCTCCAGGGAACGCTCCACGCACTCTTGGAGTGCGGCTACTCTGTGGATGTGCTGGCCGAGCACCAGATTCAGGACAGGCTTGCCGATTATCCTGCCATCGTTCTGCCCGAAGTGACCACGCTTGATCCGGCTTTCCGCGATGCGTTGGTGGAGTACGTGCAAAGTGGCGGCAGCCTCCTTGCTATTGGCGCGCAGACAGTCCGACTCTTCGCCGATGAATTGGATGTCGACCTTGACGGCGACCCTGTCGAACGCAACGACTTCATCTTCGCGCCAGTCACGCATCACGTATCACAAGTTCAGCATCCAGCATCAAGTATCCAGCTTCCAGGGATGCTCCAGGGCCTCTGGCAACCCGTGAAATTGAAGACCGGCAGCATCCTTGCCTACCGTTATCCCACGCACGATTCGCGCAAGAACGGTCAACCTGCTGCCAGCCTCAACACGCTGAAACCGCCGCTGCGCCCGGATCAGAATCGTTTTGAGTGGTACCGGATGCCGTCGGGCCGTATCGCTGCGATCTATGGGCCGCTCGGCAGCGTCTACCGCGAATACCACACCCCGCATCTGCGCGAATTTCTGCGTGGCGTGATGCAGGCGCTCTTCCCGCAACCGCTCGTCGAGATCGACGGTCCACCGTGCATTGATGTCACAGTCCGCAAAAAGGATGGCAAGCTGCTGGTGCATCTGTTCAACACCGCCGGGATGCAGACAGGATCGGCCTACACCATCGTGGATTTTGTCCCCACCGTTGGCCCGTTGACCCTGCGAGTGCGCCTGGACGCTGCGCCGTCATCCGTGACTCTCGTTCCTGGTGATGACGAGATCGCGCACACCTGGGCGGACGGTGTCCTCACTGTCAGCTTGCCGTCGCTATATATTCATACCGTCGTCGTCATTGAGTCATAACGCTGGTGCCTAACGGGTCTGGAAAACCCGTTACATCGTGTGCTCCGTTTGCTTCATAGCCAATTTCCGGTATACTTGTGGATAAGATGCTAAATACTGAGATGTGATCTCAGCGCCCGTTGCTCGGCGGAGCTTGATGTCGGTGCGAGCTGGGTGTCAAGGAGGAGCAATGCAATTATTAACGTTTTTGCGTCAGGCCGATATTTTCTACGGGATTTCACGGGAACACTTGCAGAAGGTGGCGGAAGTTTGTCGCGAGTATGTTTTTAAGAAAGGTGAGATTATCGTTAAAGAGAACACCCCCAGTGACGAACTTTACATCATCACCGAAGGCATTGTTGAGATTGTTATCGATCCAAGTATGTTGGGGCCAAGCCCACTGACCGCACAACCGGCAATTATCGCCAATCTGTGGCCTGGGCAAACTTTCGGTGAGATCGGCTTGGTGGATCGCGGTATGCGTTCTGCTTCAGCCCGTACTGCCTCTGAAGAAGCCCGATTGCAGGCGATTAAGCGCGAAGATTTGATGAATCTTTGTGAGACGGACCACTATTTTGGTTATTTGCTGATGCGCAACATCGCCAGTGACCTGGCGTTCAAGATTCGCAATACCGATTTGATGCTGCGCGAGCAGCTCCTCTGGGAGTCGCGACCTAAGGCTTAAGCCTGACGCATCGCATATTTTGTCCGCTACACGGGACGGTCTAGCTACCGTCCCGTTTTTCTATGCCAAAATGCGATTATATAGTACTTAAGTACTATTGTTGTTTTGGATAGAAATGTGTTAGAATAGTTTAAACGGTTTAACCAAATTCTAACATCTTTTGTTACTGTCGGCGGGGAGGTGCGGAGCATGAAAAAGTCACTCGTTTCTAATATAATCACAGTTCTCTTGGTGCTGGTCTTGCTGACCGGATCCTGGCTTGGTCATAGTGTCACGCGATTGGCGGCCATGCAAGTTATCGTCGAAGGGACGGACGTGGTGGCTGCCAGCGATGCCGTGCAAAAGGTGGGAGGTCGCGTGGTCGCCGTCATCGACATCATTGATGCGGTTGTAGCGGTGATCCCACAAGCGGCACAGCAAAGTTTGGCGCAAGCTTCCGGCGTTGTGCGCGTGACGGTGGATCGCCAAGTAGCCGCGGCCTCGCGAGGCCAGATGCCCAACGTGGAGTTCGTCAAGACACTCGGAGTGGATGAGGTTTGGGCTGCTGGAAATCTCGGCGATGGTGTCACAATCGCTTTCCTGGATAGTGGGATCAATGCTACGTTTGCCGATTTGAAGCATCCGCAAAGCGGCAATGCTGACCGGTTGTTGGCCTATTATGACGTCGCCTCGGATCAGGTTTTCGAACCCCCGCACCTGAACCAGGCGCCTGGTGATCCCAATGGGCATGGCTCACACGTCGCCGGCATCGCGGCGAATCGCTCCTATGAGACACAGGATGCTGAATTTCGCGGTGTAGCACCTGCTGCAAACCTGGTCGCTGTGCGTGTCTTGGACGAGACTGGCACGGGATCGTATGTGGATGTGTTACAGGGTTTGAACTGGATCGTGCAGAACAAAGACGTTTATAACATTCGGGTGCTCAATATCTCGATGTACGCCGTGCCTGTAGCGCCCTATTGGGCTGATCCCTACAACCGGGCCGTGATGGCTGCGTGGGAGGCGGGCATTGTCGTGGTCGCCAGCGCAGGGAACACCGGGCCGGATCCGTTGAGTATCGGTGTCCCCGGTAATACCCCCTACGTCATCACAGTGGGCGCATTCACGGACAACCGCACGCCGGAAGCGTATGGTGATGATTATATGCCACCATTCTCCGCCGCCGGGCCGACGCTGGACGCGTTTGTGAAACCCGACGTTATCGCTCCCGGGGCGCACGTGGAATCCTTGATGAAGACCAATTCATATCTAAGCCGCGAATACCCGGATCGGCGGTTGAACGGCCACTATTTTGAGATGTCGGGTACGTCGATGTCGACAGCGGTGGTTTCCGGTATTGCCGCGTTGATGCTCAGCGAAAACCCCGAGCTAACACCCGATCAAGTGAAGTTCCGTCTGATGCAAACTGCGCGCCCGCAGTTCTCCGAGGGCACAGGCGAGGCTGCCTATAGCATCTGGCAACAGGGCGCCGGACGCGTGTGGGCCACGGATGCCGTCTTTACGGATATCGCTGGATCCGCTAACTGGGGAATGGACATCACTGCCGATCTCGCTGGCCTGATCCACTACCAGGGTTGGACGACCTTCGATGCCGAGACGGGCGAATTCAAGATCATCGGCGGTGGGTACGATAGTTGGGCCGACGGATACACGACCTGGAGTGGTGGATACGATAGTTGGGCGGATGGCTACGACTCTTGGGCAAGCGGCGACACCAACTGGTCCAATGGCTTTGACAGTTGGGCCGGCGGCTTTGATAGCTGGGCCGATGGGTACGATAGTTGGGCCTCCGGTTACGACAGTTGGGCCAGTGGTTTCGATAGCTGGGCTTCCAGCTTCGATAGTTGGGCCAGTATGTGTGTGGTCGACGACAGCTTCGACAGTTGGGCCTCTGGATTTGATAGTTGGGCTAGTGGTTTCGATAGCTGGGCTTCCGGCTTTGATAGTTGGGCCGCTGGTTACGATAGCTGGGCTGCGAGCTTTGACAGTTGGGCTGCCGATTTCGATAGTTGGGCCGCCAGCTTCGACTCCTGGGCTGCCGGTTACGACAGTTGGGCCGATGTTGCGTGCGAGCAGTGGCTGGACTCCTTCGACAGTTGGGCAGGCGGTTTCGATAGCTGGGCCGGCGGCTTCGATAGTTGGGCCAGCGGAATGGCGACATGGACCGGTGCCTTCGGAATATGGGTAGGTGGTTACGCGACCTGGCCGAGTGGCTACGACAGTTGGGCCGGTGGCTTCGATAGCTGGGCCGGCGGCTTTGATAGCTGGGCCGGCGGCTTCGACAGTTGGGCCGATTCCTGCGGTATCACGCCCGATGACTTTGACAATTGGGCTGGTGGCTTCGATAGTTGGGCAGGCGGCTTTGACAGTTGGGCCGATGGGTACGACAGTTGGGCGAGCGGCTTCGATAGCTGGGCCGATTACATCGCCTGGATAGATGGCTTCGACAGTTGGGCTGCAGGCTTTGATAGTTGGGCTGCCGGTTTCGATAGCTGGGCCAGCGGTTTGGATTTGCCCACCTTCCAGTGCGTACAGTGGGTGAGTGGCTTCGATAGCTGGGCGAGCGGCTTCGACAGTTGGGCTGCCGGTTTCGATAGTTGGGCAAGTGCTGCGCCAGCCTGGTCGAGTTTTACGGATTGGGATGGCGGTTATTCGATCTGGGCTGGCGGCTTTGATAGTTGGGCAAGTGGTTTCGATAGTTGGGCCAATAATGTGGGAGACCCTACATGGGCAGCGGCTTTCTACAACCTGGATAACATACCGACAAATTCTACAACCGTCAACGTCAACGTCTGGGTGGGTGACGGAGAGTAAATTGTAGGCCGCACCGTCAAAGTGACACGGGGCAGATAATCATCTGCCCCGTGTCTGTTTATGGATATGATTTTAGGCTGAGACGGGGATAGCCAGGCTTGAGAGAGCTTCTTCAGTGCGAAGTAGATCTGGCGCTGCGCCAAGTTGTTCGAAGATATCTTGTGCTTCGACTAACCTCGCGTGCGCTTTGGTCGCATCGGCCATATTGAACCACACCTGAGCGCAGTAGTAGGCCGTCCGTCCGACCTCGAGATACGTCCTGCAGGCCTCAAAAATGGCTTTTGCCTGTTGGAGGTGTTTGAGTGCCTGCGCAGTGTCGTCTTGGGCGGCGGCGACGCGCCCCATCAGTTGTGCGTAACGCCCCCATTCGGCGGATTCTCCGGAGGTTTCGCCGGTCACTTCGTGCAACAAGGCGTGACTTTGTGCTCCCCATTCAGCAGCAGTCTGGACTTTCCCTCGTTCCAGACAGAGCTGCCCTTGCAGCAGATAAGCATCGATGAGGCTGGAACTGCCGCGCGCTCCGGCCTGTTTGTAGAGTGCAATTGCGGCATCCAGATGGGATTGTGAGGATTCCCACAGTTGTTGCGCCAGATACAGCCGTCCGAGATTCAGATGCGCCTGAGCGATCTCGTAAGGATTGGCGATGCGTTGTGCGATCTCGAAGCTCTGGCGCAGATTGGCTTCGGCTTGGTCCCAGTCGCCCATATCGATGTAGACGTTGCCGATGTTGGTGTGAGCGATGGCGATGCCCTCACTATCGCCGGTTTTTTCGAGGACTTGCAGACCGCGTCGGTAGTTCTCCAACGCGCTCTGCCATTCGCCGCTGTTGCGTTTAAGGATCCCCAGATTGTTGGAGGAACGCGCGACGCCCAAGACATCGCCTAACGACTCGCGGATGGTCAAGGCGCGCTCGACCACCTGCATAGCGCGTTCCCAATCACCCTGGTTGTAGTAGACGGCGCCTAGCCGGTTAAGGATCGACGAGAGCGCGTCGTAGTATTGTGTGTTGTCGACGCGTTCGAGTGCCTGTTCGAGTTTAGCGCGGGCGCCTGTCAGGTCTCCCCGCCGCAGGTCGACCCAGCCTAAGAAGGCGTGGATTTCGGCTTCGATCTGTGGCTGAGCGTGTTCGCTGTCATCGAGCTTAGATAGACCTTGCTGAAGCCAAGTTTCCCCCTCTTCCATATCGCCACGTTGAATCCAAACACGGCCGAGTTTGAGCATGACTTCGGCCTGCGCTTCGATCGGCGCTTCTTTCCAATCTTCCAATGCGGCCTGATAGAAAGCGATGGCTTCTTCGTATTCCCCAATGTGCTGCTGGACATCGCCTAGCCCCACCGCCGCTTGCCAGCGTTCACTTTCGCAGTGGATCAGATGCTGTGACAGTTGCAGTGCGCGGCTGTAATATTCAGTTGCTTTGCGGTTGGCGAATTGTAGACGCGCCCGCTCCCCTGCAAGGAGGGTGTATTCGAGCGCTTTGTCGCGCACGCGCGCCAGGTCGTAATGGATGGCGAGGACTTCGGCCTGGTCGTGGAGGTTGTCAGCGTAGAGTTCGGTCAGCGCCTCGGCGACCAACCGGTGCAGCGTTGGGCGTTGGACGTGCAGGATGCTGTCGTAAATGGTCTCCTGAGTGAGAATATGCCGGAAGACATAGGTGTGAGCGTTGACCTGCGGGCGTGGGTCCAATAACCCGGCTTCAGTCAACCGTTCGAGGAAAGGCGTGACGCTTTCCGCACCGTGGAAGTGCCGTTCGATGCTTTCCAGGATCCGAGCGTCAAATTGCAGCCCGATCACTGATGCATCGCGCAGTACGTTGCGCAGGTTCTCCGGTAGCCGGTCCACGCGCGCCATCATCAAGCCGCGCAATGAGGTAGGCGCTTCGAGTTTTTCCAAGGCCACGGACGAGATAACGCGCCATTGAATGCCTTTTAGTCGTAGAAGCCCCTTCTCAATCAACATACGCACAAATTCTTCGATGTAGAAGGGGTTACCTTCGGCTCGGGTGAGAATGGTGTCAATGACTGGTTCCGGCAGCCCTTCCAGGTCTACGGCGTGGGCGAGGAGTCTGCGGCTTTGCGCTTGTGTCAGTGGGTTGACGGTCACCACCAGGTTGTGCTCTGCATCGGGGCTGGGATCGAAGGGGGATTCTGCGTAGGTACGGGTGATGACGCAGAAGACTAGCGGAACTTCGGTGGTGATGTGACTCAAGCTTTTTAACAAATCCCGCGACAGCTCATCTGCCCAGTGGAAGTCATCGAGAACGACAACCAGTGGCTGCCGTCGTGCTTCCTCGATAAACCACTCGCGCAGGGCTAGTTCTGTCAATTGTTTGACGCTTTCTGGGGTGAGGGTGCTAAGCGGCATCTCTTCCTTGGAGGTAAGAGGCAATCCGGCAATTTGTTTGAGGAAGGGGAGCAGTGCCGCTGAAACTCGACTCTCCCATACTTCGCCCGGAGGGTAGGTGTTGATGGCGTCTTGCAGCAGCGAGCGCATAATGCCATAGCTGACGCCCTGAACGTAGGGTAAGCCGCGTCCCTGCCACACACGCGCTATATCGGGGGTGATCTCCGCGAGCCATTCAGAAATGAGCCTGGACTTGCCCATCCCGGCCTCGCCGCGCACGGTAATACATTGCCCGGTGTGATGGAGCACAAAGTCATCCAGACGTTCCTGCAGTTGGGCCAGTTCATTTTCGTGTCCTAAGAAGATGCTGGTTATCCCCTGGATGCCGCGCGCGGTTTCTGCAACCGTTCGCCTGCCGGTGACCTGGTAGGTAACAACGGGTTGGTCCACGCCCTTGACGAGGGTGGCCTCCTTGGTCTGGAACTCGAAGAATGGTTGGGTTCGCGCATGCACCTGCTCGCTGACAAGCGTGTTGCCTGGTGTGGCTAATGATTCAAGACGGGCGGCGATATTCACGGTATCGCCAATGACGGTGTAAGCAGCCTGTTCTGCGGTGCCCAAAATGCCTGCGATGGCCGGCCCGCTATGGACGCCAATCCGTATTTTCAGGGGAGCCCCCAACTGCGCTCTGGCGACTGGCGCGAATTCGGCAGCGGCGCGTTGCATATCCAACGCGGCCCGCACCGCCATCTCCGCGTTGTTCTCGTGGGCTACAGGCGCGCCGAAGACGGCCATCAGCCCATCGCCTGTGAATTTATCGACCAACCCACCGTAGCGATGGACGCAGGCGATCAGACGTCCGAGCAGGTCGTTGATCAGGTTGAAGACGGACTCGGCGTCCAGAGAAGCGGAGAGATGGGTGAAATTGACGGCATCGGCAAACAGCACCGCGATCTCGCGCCGCTCGCCATTTAAGCGTTCCTGATCGTGCAGGATGCTTTCCGCAACGACGGAAGGGACAAAGCGTTGTAGCCGCTTGAGCGATTCTTGTGCAGCAGTAAGCGCCTGCTGGAGCGATTGGGTATCTGCACTGAGTGTTGCGTGACAGGCGTGACAGGTGGTGGCGTTATCTGGATTGTGCGACCCACAATGTGTGCAGTACATTCGTCATATTTCCTTTTGTGTTTACTAATCGAATTCTATCACAAGAACGGACTTTGGCTATTACAGGAGTGTGAAGAGTCGGTGAAGGTTAGGCGGATTGTGTTACTTTTCATGTAACCATGCCGCAGATTTGCAAAGATGTGTTTGTGTGATCTAATCTGGGTGCGATAAACTTTGAGCGGAATCGTTGGCTCACATCTTGTAGGGCTATCGCATTTGACTGCTTCCCGTGACTGAATGCGGTCTAAAGGCCAGGGGTTTACCGGCACAACCGACAGCGCGACGGGACAAAGTTTTCTTAA
>JBJYXQ010000444.1:0-3163 GCA_046260035.1 Anaerolineae bacterium | reverse complement strand
CCGACGTTGCTGTTTTTGGCGACGTTGAAGGGCATCGATGAGGCGACGGCGCGCGCGCGGCTTGACCCGTGGCTGGAGCGTTTCGACCTGACCGACTTCCGCCAGCAGAAGGTGCAGAATCTCAGCAAGGGGATGCAGCAGAAGGCACAGCTCATCGCCACCTTGCTCCACGACCCGGAACTACTGGTCGTCGATGAGCCGTTTGCCGGGCTGGATCCAGTAAACACGCGCTTGGTGAAGGATATCATCGAGGAACTGCGACAACAGGGCAAGACGATCATCATGTCGGCCCACCAGATGCACCAGGTGGAGGAGTTGTGTAACCGTATCCTCCTCATCGACCACGGACGCAACGTCCTCTATGGCGAGGTGAACAAGATCAAGCGTGATTTCGCCGGGAACGCGCTGGCGATTGAGGGCCAGGGCGATTTTACCAACTTGCCAGGGGTATTGGAGGCACGCCAGCACAACAGCGCATGGCACCTGACGCTGGATGTGGGTGTAGACCCTCAGGATGTGCTGCGGGCGTTGGTGCGCCAGGAGGACGTCAAACTGGAACGCTTCGAGATTGCTGAACCATCGCTCGAAGACATCTTCGTTACCGTAGTGCAGCGCGCCGAAAACGAGGAGGCGGCATATGCGTAACTTCTGGCTGATCGCTAAACACGAGTATCTGAAGATCGTCCGGAAGAAGTCGTTTCTGGTAGGGACGCTGTGGGTCCCAGCGATGATCACCGTTGTGATGGTGGTGAGCATTCTGGCATCGCTCGGTCAGCGCGGAGAGCTGCCGTTGGGGTATGTGGATCATACGGGTCTCCTCAGCGATGCCGTGACGCTGCCACCGGATGCGAAAGGCAAAGTGCCGTTGACGATGCAGACTTTTTCCGATGAGACTGCCGCGCATCAAGCTTTGATGGATAAAGCCATTCAGGCGTACTACGTTATCCCGGCAGATTACGTACAATCCGGGCACGCGCAGCTTTTTTACCTCGACGAGCGCCCTGCCGAAGTGGCTCAGCGAGACTTCAGCAATTTTCTACGCGCTAATTTGCTCGCTGGCTATCCTGCTGATATCCGGCAGCGGATGATAGAAGGTTCTGCGGTCACCTTTCGCTCCAGCGATGGGTCCCAGGAACTCGAAAGTGAAAATATGATGGCCTTCGTCGTACCGTTCGCGGCCGCATTCTTTTTCGTCTTTGCAGTGATGAACTCCGGCAGCTACATGCTCCAAGCCATTACGGATGAGAAAGAGAATCGCACCATCGAGGTGCTGGCAACTTCGGTGCGTCCGGGAGAACTCATCGGCGGTAAGGCCCTCGGTTTGATGAGCGTGGGTTTGACGCAGTTAAGCATCTGGCTTTCGACCGGCGTGCTTGCGTTGTTTATCGCCTCGTTCTTTGTGCCGGAAATACAAGGCGTGCGCATCCCGTGGACGCTCCTCGGTGTCGTCGCCCTCTTCTTCTTGCCGGCATATGCTTTAACTGCCGGGTTGATGACGGCCGTGGGGGGCGTCGTCTCCGATCTACGCCAGGGCCAGCAAATCACGGGTATCCTGAACCTTTTCTTCATGCTGCCATTTTTCTTCCTGGCACTGATTATGGCAAAACCGAACAGTCCGGTGATCGTGGCGATGACCTTGTTCCCTACTACGGCTTTTGTCACCATCACCATGCGGTGGGCGATGACGACGGTACCGTTGTGGCAGTTAGCCGCGAGTTGGGTGTTGTTGGTCGCTTCAGCGGGGGTGAGTGTGGGGCTTGCGACGCGTATCTTCCGCATCGGAATGTTACATTACGGGCAGACGTTGCGTGTCAAAACCATTCTTGCCCGCCTACGTGCCGAGCGATCGTGAAGGGGGTAGAGGATGCGTAATATTTGGTTGGTCATCAAACATGAGATTCGCAATACGCTTGGGAAGCCCTCGTTTTGGCTTACCACGTTTCTGCTGCCCGCGGTCATCTTGATTTTTACCTTCGGGACGCAGTTCCTCAGCCAGCGCGTGTTCGAGGAGGAAGACGATGTGCTTGCCAGTGCGGAGCAAGGCGACACTTTGGCGATTGGCTATGTGGATCACGCAGGCTTGATTGCTCAACTGCCTCCTGAGATCCCAGAAACGTTCGTGCAAGCATTCCCCGATGAGGACAGCGCGCACACGGCCTTGTCGAGTGGGCAACTGCGCGAATACTACGTGGTTCCGGCGGATTACATCGCCACCGGCGACCTTGTCGTGGTAGAGAAAGAGTTTGCGCCCTTCGGTAACATGGGGAGCGCCGACGTTTTCCAGTACGTTGTCAGTTTCAATCTGTTGGGCGATGAGACGGTAGCCAGACGGATCGCCAACCCTATTGCTAACCTTGAAACTCATGCGTTGGAAGCCACGGACACGGCTGCCGAAGCGGATTTTGGGACGCGCTTTTTGGTAGGATACGGCGTGATCTTCATCTTCTACTTTGTGCTCACGATGAGCAGTAGCTTCATGCTGCGCAGTGTCTCACGGGAGAAAGAGAACCTTACCGTAGAGGTGCTGTTGGTGAGTTTGCGGCCCCGCGACCTGATGTTGGGGAAGGTGCTCGGTTTGGGATTGGTAGGCTTGCTTCAGATGGGCATCTGGCTCGGTGGCAGTTTGTTGACGATGCAGCATGGCAGTTCGATGCTGGAAACGTTCGGCGTAATGTTCAGCCAGATTACCTTGCCGCCGGGATTCCTGGTGTGGGGATTGCTCTACTTCCTGCTCGGTTACATCCTCTATGCTTCGGTGCTCGGAGCCATCGGCGCGCTGGCGCCGAATGCCCGCGAATCCGGGCAGTTCACTTTCATCGCGATGGTGCCGATGATGGTCCCGCTGTTGATAAGCAACGCGTTCGTCGAAACACCAAACGGTGTGTTAGCCACAGTCATCAGCCTGTTCCCCTTGACCGCGCCCACGGCGATGCTGCCGCGTCTGGCGGCGGGTGGCGTGCCGTTGTGGCAGCCACTGGTCGGTCTGGCGCTCCTGGCGGTGACGGCGTATCTCTTCGTGCTGCTCGCGGCGCGCTTCTTCCGCGCCGATACGTTGCTCTCCAGTGCGAGTATGAGCTGGCAGCGTGTGATGGAGGAGTTTAGAAAAGGGAGTAGGGAGTAAGGAGTAGGGAGTAAGGTGGGGAGTAGGGAGGCGGAATTCGTT
>JBJYXQ010000443.1:3375-7185 GCA_046260035.1 Anaerolineae bacterium | reverse complement strand
CGTAGAAGCCATCGATGGACTTTTCTGAGCAATACACCGCCTTTGTCATCCTCGCCCCAATCGCTACGCTTGTGACGTTGGGGGTGATGTTCTATGTCTGGCGGTTTCGCAGAATGTGGGAGACTTCGCTGTTGTTCTGGCTCATGGCGACTATTGTGGGCTGGTTGGTCTTCAATACTCTCGAGACGATCGCGCCCACAGCAGCCTGGGCGCTATTTTGGGCTAAAATCACCTATCTCTTTATCGCGGCGACGCCGGTTGTCTGGCTACTCTTTGCCCTGCGTTATAGCGGGCATACCGCGTGTACACCTCGGCGTATTTTGCTCTACAGTGTGATCCCATCCATCACGGCGCTGCTGGCGTTGACCAGCGATTGGCACGCCTTGCTCTGGCGGACCTATGCCTATGTGCCGGTAGACCATCTATTGGCATGGCGCGGCACCTACGGTCCCTGGTTCTGGGTCCATGCTGTTTACAGCTACACTTTGATCCTGGTTGGCGCGGCGCTTATCATCCGCCGCTCCTTCAAATCTATCAATCTCTACCGGCAACAAACGTTCTGGCTTGTGAGTGGCGCGCTGCTGCCCATTGCGGTAAATTTCGTCTACATCGCTAAACTTATCCCCGATTTGCAGAAGGATTACACGCCCATCAGTTTTGCCGGAGCCAGTCTGGCCTTTGCGGTCGGCATGTTCCGCTACCGCCTGTTCGACCTCATCCCTATTGCTCGCGACATCGTGTTTGAGCGAATGCCAGACGCAGTGTTGACCGTCGATTTCCGGGGGCGCATCGTCGATCTTAATCCGGCCGCGCAGGCGCTGACCGACCGGTCACTTGACTTCCGCGTCGGGCAGCCGTTGGTCAATGCGATTCCCGCGTGGGATACTTGGTTCGAGACACTGCAAGTGGGCGATGAACTCAAAACCGACCTTGCTTTAGAGTGTGATGGTGACCATCGCGATTATGAAGTACAAATTTCCGCATTGCACAATCCCCGAGGCGAGCACAATGGCTGGGTTGTCCTTCTGCATGAGATTACGCAGCGTAAACAGATCCAGACGACTCTCCAGCAGTATTCAGAACAACTTCAAGCTATGGTCGCGGAGCGCACGCAAGGGCTTGAGGCTGCGCAAGCCAAACTTCTGGCGCAACAGCGCCTTCAGCAGGAGATCGAACTGGCGGCGCAGATTCAGGCCAGCCTGCTGCCCGCCCAGGTTCCAATCTTTGCCGGCTACGAATTCGCGGCGACGGCCATCCCTACACGCTACGTCGGCGGTGACTTGTACGACTTCATTATCACTGATCCAGAGACCTGTCATATTGTCATTGCGGATATCGCGGGTAAGGGGGTGCCGGCTGCGTTGTTGTCGTCTACTGCGCGGACGTTGATACGGGCCGAGACGGATCACGAAACCTCGCCGGGACGTATTCTCACCAACGTGAATGCGAGTTTTTACCGTGATCTTACTCAGGCCGAAATGTTCATCACCTTCCTGACGGCGCGGCTCGATACGCGCTATGGCACGCTGGCCTACGCCAATGCCGGGCACACTGCTGCGTTGTGGTGGCAGCAGACCACCGGCCGCTGCGAGAAGTGCCCTGCCACGGGTTTGCCCATCGGCGTCCTGCCCGACGCGGTTGTTGAGGAACAATCGCTGACACTGCATCCCGGAGATGTCCTCGTCTTTTATAGCGATGGCATTCCTGAAGCCTCCAATGCCGAGGGTGAGCTTTTTGGGATGGAACGTCTCAGCGCATTGGTGAATACGTATCCACACTTACCGGCTGCCGAACTGATGCAGCGGATCGTCAGTGTCGTCAAGACCTTCGTGGGAGACGCTTCGCCTCCCGACGATATAACTCTGCTTGTTCTCAAAGTCTTGCCACGCACCCTGACCTTCGATTGCGATGCCGTTCTGGATAACCTCCACATGATCACGACGCTGGTACGTCGCGCCGCTCTCGCTTACGGCCAGCCGTTCGCCTATGAGGCCGAACTGGCGACGTCTGAAATTGTGAGTAATATAATCAAGCACGCCTATCAGGCAACATCCGGCCACATTCGTGGAACACTGCATCTGTTACCCGATCGTTTGCAGCTTGAACTCTACGACGATGGTGTTTCCTTCGACCCGGATACGCTTAAACCACCTGCACTCGGAGAAATCCAGGAAGGCGGCTATGGACTGTTCATCGCCCGGAAAGTTGTGGACGAGCTAGATTACAACGCTCACACTGCGCAGGGCAACCACTGGAAGCTGGTAAAATTGGAGCGGTAAACGATGATGCACGAAGAACCGAAGAATTTGCCTTTCACGATTCACGAAGAACGCCTGGCGGAACATCGTGCGCTTCTGTACATTCAGGGCCGCCTGGATGCTGTCACCGCACCGGCGCTCAAGGCACACCTCAAGCGATTGATTCAGGAGGGCTGCACGCAGCTTATTCTGGATTTCCGCACGGTTCCTTTCATTGATAGTTCCGGCTTGGCGGCTTTAGTTTCCGCCCTGAAGCTGATCCGCGAATCCGGCGGCGCGCTCAAGTTGGCGTGTTTGACGCAACAGACGCGCATGGTTTTTGAGCTTACCCTCCTGGATCGTATTTTCGAATTCTACGACAGCGTCGAAGCAGCTATTGCTAGCTTGAAACGCGATTGATCATGGTGCTCTTCGCTGCGTCTGAGTTCAATTTCGCCCTAGCGCTGCTGATTGCAGCCGGGCTCCCCGGTGCGTTCTTGCTGGCAATTTATGAGCTCGACCTGTATGCCTCGCGGACGTTTAGACTTGTCCTGCTCAGTTTCGGCTGGGGGGCGGTGGGCAGTCTGACTCTCGCGTATATCATCAACACTTACATTACCCTACCGTTGCTCGACAGTATGCAGGCGACGCATATCTTGCTCTTCCTGCTTTTCGCGCCGATGACAGAGGAAATCGCCAAAGCACTTGTGATGCTCTACATCCGCCGGCAACCGGAGTTTACCTACTTTGTGGATGGCGCAATTTACGGTTTCGCGACCGGGATTGGCTTCTCCATTGTGGAAGTTTTCCTTTACATCAGCCAGACGCCAAATCAGGCACTCCTCATTGCTTTGTCGCGTGGCCTGTCGACGTGTATTATGCACGGGACGACGACCGGTTTGATCGGTGCAGCGGTAGGCCGGGCCCGCCTTCAGGATATCCGTTCTCAACGCGCGCTCATCCTCGGCGCGACCTTCGTTGCCGTGCTGATTCACGCGCTCTTCAACAGTGCCGTATTACTCACCCACGTTTTCGGCGATTTCGGTGTGAATATCGCCCTAGGCATTGCTGCTATCGGATTCATTGCTTTGATCTACTTTATCAATGTAGGGCTTAACGACGAGCAGCGGTGGATTAAGGGGAGCTTCGACCAACACCTTATGGACATGGTCAACGCCGACCTCACCACGGAGGAACAGGTCTGGCTCAAGAAGACATTGGACGAGGAGGGCGGTGTGACGGTGGCGGAAGTTCGCGCCAGCCAGATCTACTATGTCCTGATGGATATTTTAGAGCCGGTTGCCAGAAAGTTCCCCAAAAAGGCCAAGTTGATGGAAAACATCGTGCAGCAGCAGACGCAGATCGCTATCAAGCGTCAGATTTTGCAGCGGTTGACCTCTCCTGAAGATCGGAAACGACAGCAGGCCGAAATCTCCGAGCTTGAGGCAAAGCTGAAAGCTTTACGCCGGGAGGCTGGGGTTTACGTGAATCGCTATCTCCAGTGGGTATTCGATACCAGTGAGGAAGAGATTCTGCCATGTCTTGAAACTGCGGTTGTTTGCACAGAAGAGGA
>JBJYXQ010000443.1:0-3275 GCA_046260035.1 Anaerolineae bacterium | reverse complement strand
ATATTCCGGTTGCCAATACTCTGACGCTTGTGACCGAGTTCCTTATGTGATCCTTTCACTCTGGATGTTGATCAGATCGTAGTTGAATAGGAGGTTAACAAAATGAAACGGATACATTGGTGTCTACCCTTGTTTCTCGTATTAGGTACGTTGGGGATTTCGTTCTTCATAGGTGGTGGAAAGGTGGCGGCCTCTGATCCTCCTCCGGAGATCGCGTTGCCGGTTCAGCAGCAGCCGGTGCTCACGGCGCCCAGCGGATTGCCGTCCACTGTCGATCGAGTGCTGGCAGGGACGGCCGTGGTTGCCGTCTTTGACGATCCATCTTACGTTGATACTGGCGGCAGTACGAGCAGTGAATCGGACAATGTGCAGGCTGGGCTGGCAGCGATGGGGTACACCGTGCTGCCATTTACCGGCATCGACGAAGCAGCTTGGAGCACGGCGCTGGCCGGAGCCAATGTCCTGGTTATCCCGGAATTGGAGGTAAACTCCAATCTGGGCAATGACCTTTCCCCTGCAGCGCGGGCCGTCATCGTGGGTTTCGTCAATGGCGGTGGTGGGTTGATCGAGTTTTATCAGGGAGTTGATTTTCTCAATCCTGTCTTTGAATTCAGCCTAAACCACAGTGGTGGTGGTGACAGCAGTATCACTGCAGCGGCAGTAGGCACAGCTTTCGAAGGTGGTCCGGCATCGCTGACATCAAACGATGCTACCTGGGGCCTTGACAGCAGTACCTTCCCGGCGGGGGGGCTGGCGATCTATAGCAGCAGCGGTACCAATGCTGAGGTAGCTTGGCTACCCTACGGCAGCGGACAGATTGTCTACCTGGGCTGGGACTGGTACGATGCCGCGCCGCCCGGTAGCCAGGACGGCGGCTGGTTGGACGTACTGGATCGCGCAGTACAGCAGGTCGCTGGCGATTTCCTGGGATTATATGCCTCGCCGACCAAGCAATATGGTGCTTTTGGCGCGACGGTCGTCTACACGCATACGCTCATCAACGGCACGGGACTCACCGACACCTTTACCCTGGCTTTGAGTGGCAACACCTGGCCCACGACGCTGCCCTTCTCCATTACGCCTGTCCTCACCGACGGCGAGAAAATCGACTTCGCCGTGGAAGTAACCATTCCCGGTGGCGCAGCTGCTGGCGACTATGACGATGCGACGGTGCTGGCAACCTCGGTCACCAGCCCGACGGTCTTTTCTGCTACGTCGACGATACGCACGTCGGCGCTGTGCGCTGACTATCTTACGCTTGCCGGACGCTCCAATGAGACAGAGGCCGACCTGGATGATCTATACGAGTACGGTGGGCAGACGTTCGGTGCGGCATATGTCAGACTCTACAGTGAAGATAGCGATACGCTGGACGCAGTCTTGCGTGGTTATAATTCGACTAGCGGATGGGTAGAACTCGCGCGTGTTTTGGACGTGGGCAACATCACCTTCTTCGATGATATTCTGCTCCCTAATGAATATACAATGCTGAACATGCAACTGGACGACACCGAGGACAATGACCTGATCTATTATGACTACGAGTTCTTCGTCTGCCGCAGCCCGGCCGTGGATGTGAAACCGGACGATCAGCAGGTACAGTACGCTGAACCCGGCGCAACGTCTATCTATACGTATACCCTGACTAACTACCTGATGGAGCCGGGGCAGTTCGACCTGGCGACGAGTGGCACAGTGTGGTCCACCTCGGTGCGCACCACCGGCGGCATGCCGTTGAGCCAGACGCCGGTTCTATCGGACTTGGAAGTTTATACCTTTACAGTATGGGTGGACGTTCCTGCTGGCGCAGTGCCCGGTGAATGGGATGATGGTCTGATCACGGCAAGCCGTGTGGGTCAGGCCGCGATCAACAACAGCGGTGGGTTCCGGACGACTGCGCTCTCAGGTCAATATGGCTATGTTTTCGTCCCAGAAGGCAATCGAATCGAGGTGCTGGATACGGTGCTCCATACGGCGGTGGGTGTCATCGATACATCCCCGTATGGCGATGGGCCTTTCCTGGGTGGCCTTAGTCCCGATGGATCGCAGCTCTACGTCAGCTTGTTGGACAGCGACAGCGTGCTTGTTGTGGATACGGCCACACAGACACCACTCACGCCAACGATCACTGTGGGGGACGGCCCGCGCAACGTGGCCTTTACCCCAGATGGGGCGTACGCCTTTGTCCCTAACCGTGAGAGTGGCACGCTTTCGGTGATCGATACTGTCGCGCAGACGGTCACCAAAACGTTGACCGTAGGCGGCAGTCCTATGATCGTCGTCACCAACCCGTGCCTGGGTAAAGCCTACGTGACCGATCGCATCAGCAATACCGTGAGTGTCATTGATACTGCTGCGCTTACTGTGACCACGACCATCACCGGATTCAGCAATCCCTGGGGAATCGTGATCTCGCCCTATGGTCGTTGGGCTTACGTTACCAATCAGGGCAATGGCTCCATCGGCGTGATCGATACGGCGACAGATGCGCTTATTGCCACCTGGGATATTCAGGGCGATTGGCTGCAGATGCTCGATATCTCTCCTGATGGACGCACGCTCTACGTTGTTGATGCCGATGTCGGGGCGATGTTGATGGTGGATGCCTTCTCCGGTGAAGTGCTGGACGTTATCCCGGCGGAGCGTTCGGAGGCGTGGTATGTGGAGACTTTCCCGGCGGGTGCGGGTGACTACGCCTACTTCTCGCGACCTTATGCGTATTCGGTGGGGGTCCTGGACACCACAACACAGAGCATCGTCAAGATGATGCCGTTGCAAACCCAGAGTGACTCGCGCGGGCTGGCGCTCTTCCCGATGGAGAGTGCGTGCCTTGCCCCAGACGGTGTGGTCGTAGCGCCCTCCGTACCACACCGGGTCGCTCCGGCTGGCGAGACGGTCATCTTCCATGAGTATGTGACCAACCTTTCCGCGGTGACCGATACCTTTGCACTTGGACTGAGCACCATCCCCTGGACAACCACGTTGTCGGCCAACACCACTGGCCCGCTGCCACCAGGGGCAACCTTCCCGGTGACAGCGGCAGTGGAACTGCCAACCGGAACACTGCCGGGAGCGCTGCAAACATTCACGCTCACAGTGACGGGTACGGTCGGTACAGACTCGGCGGCACTCACGGCTAGCGTGCTACGGCCTGGTTTTGTCTTCAACGATGACGAGGATGTCATCCACGTGGTGGATACCTTCTATCACCTGGATAGCGGCATGGCCATCGATGTTTCAGCTTATGGCAGTGAGCCATTCCGCGGCGTACTTAG
>JBJYXQ010000442.1:0-1654 GCA_046260035.1 Anaerolineae bacterium | reverse complement strand
CATTCCTCATCGCTGCCTGGCCCGGTTCGGTATGGGCCGATTTCGTTGCACAGAACCCGGCGGTGGCGCTCACCATCGATGAGCCCTGGCCGCCGATGCGGCGCGTCTTGGTGCGCGGGCAGGCGCAGCCCCTCGCACCCGATAGCATTCCCGGCGGCATCAAAGGGCTGTATACACGGCTGAACGCCCGTTACCTCGGCACGCCCGTGCAATCCATCGAGGCGGACGAGCCGCAAACGGCCTGGAAGGCCTTCCGCATCCCACCGGTGAAGATGATCGCGCACCGCGAACAGCAATGAACATCGTTTTACAGGGCGTCACCAAGTCCTTCAACGGCAGGCCAGCGCCTCTGGTTGCGCTCGATCCCATCACCCTGGATGTGACGACGGGCGAATTCGTCTGTTTCATTGGGCCGAGTGGTTGCGGAAAGTCCACGTTGCTAAGGCTCATCGCTGACCAGATACCGGCAACAACAGGCGACATCCACCTGGACGGCGGTCCACCCAGCGTGGCGCGCAAGGCCAAGCAGATCGCGTGGATGGCGCAAAATCCGGCTCTGCTTCCCTGGCAAACAGTGTACGATAACGTACGGCTCCCGCAACGCCTCAACACAGCGTCAAACCACGGAGAACGGCTTGCCCCCGAAGATTTGCTGCGCACCGTCGGGCTGGCGGAGTTCGCCGAGGCCTACCCCAGCACGCTCTCCGGCGGGATGCAGCAGCGCGCGGCTCTCGCCCGTGCCTTGGTGACGGGTGCACGGCTCTGGCTGATGGACGAACCTTTCGCCGCACTGGACGAACTCACGCGCGAGACACTGGCCGACGAAGTGCTGCGCCTTTGGCAGACCTTCCGTCCGACAGTGCTTTGGGTGACGCATAACATCGCCGAAGCCGCACGCCTGGCCGACCACGTCGTTGTGATGAGCGCGAGGCCTGGACGCATCCTGGCAACGGTTGCCATTGCGCAGCCCCGTCCACGCGATGAAACCGCGCCAGAGATCGTCGCGGTCATCCGCCGCCTGCGCGCCGTACTCCGCGAAGGGCAAAACACCAGTGGGTCGAATAGAACTTTAGCCGCAAATCACGTAAATCTTCGCCAACTTTGAAAGATTCGCGTTGCGAGGTTCGCGGTTTATCTTCAAGGAGCAAGAGAGTGCACCGTCATCCTGCATTCAATATCAAACGGGATGTGATTTCTGCCGCCAGCATCATCGGGGTGGCGCTTTTGGCCTGGGAGGTTGCCGTGCGGCTGAGCAACACCCCACCCTATATCCTGCCGTCACCGTCAGCGATTGCGGGGCAGCTCTGGCAGAACGCGGCGTATCTGTTCGCCGCAGCAGGCGTCACATTGGGCGAAGCACTCGGTGGGCTGTTGCTTGGGTTGATCGTCGGCATTGCGACGGCAACACTCATCACCTTCCTGGTGCACCTGGAACGCGGCGTGCTGGCGATGGCGATCCTTGTGAAGGCCACGCCGATGGTTGCCATCGCGCCACTGCTCACCATTTGGCTCGGTTTCGGTCCACTGCCCAAAGTGATCATCACCGCGCTGCTTACCTTCTTCCCGGTGCTCATCAACGTTCACAGCGGCCTGCACGCTGTGGATGAGGCCGTGCTGGCGCTCTTCCACTCGCTGGACGCCGGGCGGTGGGCGC
>JBJYXQ010000441.1:0-6822 GCA_046260035.1 Anaerolineae bacterium | reverse complement strand
TCCAAAATCTCCCAGTCTCCAATCAACATATTTCCAATCATTCTGTTCGCAGCTCCACCACATCCGTGATCCACTGTGACCGCCCGCGCGATGGCAGTGCGAGCGTTACCTGCCCGCGTACCTGGATCAGCAGTGCGTTGTGTGCGTCTTCGCCGGAAAGTATGGATTCCTGGCCAGAAGCAACGCGCACGATCAATTGCCTGAATGCGAGATTGGCGACAATGACGGATAGCGGCGCACCCTCGACGCGGGAGCCAGTCGACGCTTTGCGAACGGTGCCATCTGACTCGCTCTTGAACATCACATCGGTCTGCTCCACCGTGACTAACTGTGTCGGCCCGATCAGCAGTCGGCCTATCGAGGTGGGTTGTCCATCGATAACCAGCGGCGTCTCTTTCCCCACGACGATGATCCGCCGGATGCCTTTGATCCACGCGGAGATGTGCAGGTTCTCGTCGGCAAAGCGGATGCCGTCTTCGTAAGGCATCAACAGTCCGCTGGTGGTGAGGTTTTCCTTTGCGATGGTGACAAAGCCACCGTCCAACGAGGCCAATGTGACGCTTTCAAAGTCGGTCACGCCCTGTTGCGCTAGAAAATCCAACAGCGGGAGATGGGTGTACGGTTGATCGCGGTAGGGCAGGACGTCGTCGATGAGGACATAGCCCGGGTTTGGGACGTCGCCCGCGACGGTGATCCCGGCGTAGAAGGGGACGTTTTCCATTTCGATGGCGCCGTGGTCATCGTGGCAGGTTGTACACGTGTGGAAGTTGGCCGGTTCGTGACATTCGACGCAGTCGTTCATCGTGTACGCCTCTTCGGCGAGCACGTCGAGGGGGAAGTGCGTGGCCAGCCGCCAGGGAACCGGCTTTTGTGCACCCACGCTTATGCCAATCGCGCCGATGCCAAGAACAAGCAGAACAGCGATCAGAATCCATAACCAACGACGTTTTTGCATGATACTCCTGGACGAATTACGAATAACGAATTAAGACTGGGCAAATCAGCGAACTACCTGACTATCCACCAAACCACCGGACGGCGACGACGCCTGCCATTGCGAGGACCAGCACACCAAGTGCGACGCCATCTCGTCGCGTGAAAGCCACTTCCCGCAGGAAGGTGCGACGCGGGTATTTGCCGAAGCTGCGGCCCTCCATCGAGACCGCCAGCGCGTCTACTTTGCTCATCGCCGAGACGAGCAATGGCAGAAAGAATTGCCGGGCGAGGGTGAAGAAGCGCTTCAAGCCACCCCGGTCGTAGGCGATGCCGCGCGCCAATTGTGCCTGGTAGACAGTTTGTGCCTCTTGTTCAAACAACGGCACCAGGCGCAGGGCCGTGATCAGCATAAAGCCGTAGCGATAGGGCAATCCCGCGCGCATCAGCGCGTAGCCCAAATCGTTGGGCTCGGTCGTTAACACGAAAAGGTAGCCGAGGAACACTACGCTCAACAGGCGACCCGCTACGTAGATGCCCCTGGTGATGCTTTCTTCTGTCACGCGCAACGGGCCAAATTGCAATAGGGGTGTGTCCGCGTCGGCGAAAAGCAGTTGTGTCAGGAAAAGCAACAGTGTGGTGAAGGCGAAAAGCCGCAAGCCACGCACCTTATGAATCTTCAGGCCATTGAGGGGAAAGGCCAGCGCCGCCAAGGCAAGCACAGCCAATACTCCCAGCGGTTGTTGGATGATGAAGAGTGCCGCCGTACTGCCCACCAACCACGCCAGCTTCACCAGTGGATGCAGACGATGCAGGAACGATACGCCCGGCTGGTAGGTGACGCGTTGCAGCCCACGCGAGGCTCTGCGTGAGACACGGCGCGTGATACGCGAGGCGTGATGCGTGATGCGTGATGTGTCAGACATTGCTATTATTCCAGGAGTAGGGGAGGTAGGCGGTGTGGCTCATATTCGCCAATTGCGCGAATCCTTCGTCTATCGGCGCGTCCACGGCCAGTTTCCCGGCCTCGAAGAAGAGCAGGCGGGTCGCATAGCGTTGCGTGATGTCCGGCGCGTGGTTGATCAACACCACGGAACTGCCTGCATCGACGCGTGCCTGCAACCAATCGAGCAGTCGCGCTGCGTTATCCGGGTCCTGTCCGATGAGGATTTCGTCCAGGAGAAGGAGGCTTGGCGTGTACGTCAACATCGCCGCCAGATTGAGCCGCCGTTTTTCGCCGTAACTCAGCCGGTAGGGATGATCGTCGTGACGCTGACCAAGACCTGCTTCGTCCAGTAGTGCCGTCGCCAGCGCTTCAGTGTTGTCGTTCCACGCGCCGAAGTTGCGCGGAGCCAGTGTCGCCTCTTGCCAGACGGTTTCGGCGAACAGTTGGTGATCTGGATTTTGGAAGACGTAAGCTGCGCGCTGGGCCAGCTTTGAGATTGGCGTACTGCGGGTGTCTTGCCCCACGACCTCGACGTGGCCTTCTGCCGGTTTGAGCAGACCAAGCAGGCACTGCAGGAACGTTGTCTTCCCAGAGCCGTTGTCGCCCATCACCGCGACGAACTCGCCCGGCTCAATCTCCACCGAGACGTCGTGCAGCACAGCGTGCCCGTTATAGCCCGCGTGGAGCTTCTCTGTTTTCAGTAACGGCACAGCAGATTTTAGATTTTGGATTTTAGATTTTGGCTCTCGTGCTACCGGCTGACGGCTTAAAGCTGATAGCTGATCGCTGACCGCTGATAGCTGCCCCGCCTCCATCCGCAACCACCGTGGATGGAAACGGCGCAGATACGCAACTTTGTGCTCGATGACGATGACGGTGATGTTCTCCATCTCGCGGATGCGGGCGATCACGTCGAAGATGTGGGCGGTCGCAGTCGGGTCCATGTTCGACGTAGGCTCGTCGAAGATCAACACCTGCGGGCGGGCCGCCAGCATCGCAGCCACGGCGACACGCTGCTTCTCTCCACCGGAGAGCGTCGCAAGCTCGCGATCTTTGAGGTGCTGTGCATCCACGACGTTCAGCGCCCATTCCATACGCTCCAGGATTTCCGTGTGCGATAGACAGCGATTTTCTAGGCCAAAGGCGATCTCGTCCTGGACGGTGAGCGTGCAAAACTGCGCCTCCGGGTTCTGTTGCACCAGCCCGACGATCTCGGCGACGTCGTATACGGGCGATTGGCGTACGTTCATTCCTGCGACGGTGATTTCTCCCGTGGTTTCTCCATCGTATTGGTTGAACAAAAATCCGCCCAACGCCAGTGCCAGCGTCGACTTCCCGCAGCCCGACGGTCCGGTCAGTACGATGAATTCGCCTGCTGCGATGTCGAGGTTGACGTCGCGCAGGGCGTAGCGCTCGCTGCCGCTGAAGCGGTAAGAGAAATCTCGAATCTCGATCACTGTACTTCGATACGTATTACCTGTGGCGCAATCACCGTCCCATCCATCTTAGCCACAGCGAACGTCAGATTGTCTATGCCGATGATGGTGAAAATGCGCGTTTTGTCGTCATTGAGGACGTCACTTAGCGGTAGAGAAACCGACTCGCCGGTGGTGTGGAGGATGACGGTCGTTGCGTCATCCGCCGGTTCGAGTGCCGTCAGGATCTCCGCCAAGGGCGCACCCTGTAGCTTTTGCGGGCCATTGCCTACATCCAGGGTGCTGCTGTCCATCTCAAACTGCCATTCATTAGGATCGAAAGGTGCGGGCTTGCCAAGCGCACCGGTGATCTCCAGCGTCGCTGCCGGGATGACCGCTAAACTGCTCACTCCGCGCACTTGCGCCTTGGGATTCTCCGCGCCGACAATATCGTATGTGGCCTGATCGCCGCTGCCTTGGAACGCCAACAGCAGGTTGTCGTTGTCTCGTACTTCATTCAGGCTGACAAAGAAGGCGTAGCCATCAGTAGCGCGAATGAGAAGCAAGCCCGTATCCGCTCGCGGTTGTGCCTGCGCGACCAAGTCACGCAGGGGAATGCCGGTGTAACGCGTGGGGTCTCCGGTGGTGACGGTGGGGAGGTCGTTGTGTTCCGCAGGATAGCTATAAGGTGCATCCACCGCCCCATCGATGGCGATTTCCGTAGGGCTGCGGAGTGCGCCGCGCAAGTAGATAAACAGTACCCCTGCCAGCAGTGCGGTGCTGATCAGGAAAATGCTATAGTTACGGCGGCGCATCGGCTGTACAGGGTGATCTTTGACGACGCCGGTGCGACGCAGCGTTCTCGTCAGCGCGTGGCCTAGGAATCCCGCAAAGACGACGCCTGACAGCCCTGCCACCACACTCAGCAACAAAATCGCGCCGTACGAGAGGATGTCGGCAGGCAGGACGGCAAACAATTGAAAGATGATGACGTTCGAGAGCGAGGCCAATCCTCCGGCGAGCAGATAGCCGGGCATGCGGTCCTTGTTGCGGAAGGGCAGAAAACCCACATCGACCAAAATCCCGGCGACGATGTCCACGAGTACGATGAGCAGTCCGTGGGGATTGCCGCTGAGCAGTTCCACCATACCTTTGAGGATACCAGCGACGGTCCCTGCGCCCTGTTTGCCGGTCAATCCCACGGCCAGCGTCAACCAGAGGACGTGTAGCCCGGCGGCCCACTGCATCGCGCCGGGAATTCCGATAAACGATTGGACAATGCGCCCGGCGGCGCTGACGTAGGTGCTTGTGACTCCGCCCAGTGCAGCCAGCGCTGCCATCATCAATAGATCACGGGTGGAGAAATAATAGCGGTTCTTTTGCATAGCGTACTCCGTTGCAACGTTTGATCATTCAAGTGCAAACAAAAACGGCATCCCAGGAAAGGATGCCGTTTTGCGTCGTGTGATCGCGCGCAAGTTGATCTGCGGCACATCTCCTTTCCAAGGCTGGGAGGCATAGCCGTTTCCCGCTATACCCTACCGGTCGTAATCCATGAGCATTGCTTTTAGGTAATACGACTCGGAGATGTCGTTTACTGATCCGGACATAAAAAACTGAAGCAATTCCCTGTTTCACAGGGGTATAAGCGTTTAGCAAGTTACGACTGGATCAGTAGGTAATTCAATATGATGTTAGCATGGTTTCAGAATTGCGCAAATGTCCGCGGATTGGAAATGAGCGTAAGTTGACTAATTCGTCGAATCGATAGAAAATTCAATCGCTTCTTTAATAGAGCCTCCAAGGGTTCGCAGCTCTTGGGGCATCATAAAACGATAAGAATGGGAGGTTGGATATGTCAGAGATAACGATCGTGCCGGCACCTTCACACGTTGTGTTAGGTGAGGGAACATTTGCGTTGACGGCGGATACGGTGTTGGTCGCTGCCGGGCCTGCCGCTGAGGTGGCAAAGCTGTTCGCCGAACAGATCGCACCAGCGACTGGTTTTGCACTCTCGCTGGCGGATGCACCGGACGATGCTCATCCCGCGATTGCGTTCGTGCTGGATGAAGCCGCCGTGGACTTGGGTGCGGAAAGCTATCGCCTGACCGTGACACCCACCCGCGTCACGGCGTACGCATCGAAGCCGGCAGGCCTGTTCTACGCGGCGCAATCGCTGCGCCAATTGCTGCCGCCGGAGGTTTTCTGTCCGACGCTGGTAAAAGATGTTGCCTGGACGTTGCCATGCGTAGAAATCGAAGATGCACCGCGCTTTGGTTGGCGTGGTGCGATGTTGGATGTGTGCCGCCACTTTATGCCCAAGGACTTTGTCCTGCGCTTCATCGATCTGCTGGCATTGCACAAGCTCAACGTCTTTCACTGGCATCTCACCGATGATCAGGGCTGGCGCATCGAGATCAAGAAGTATCCCCGGTTGACCGAGGTGGGGGCATGGCGCAAGGAGACGCTGGTGGGGCGACTGCGCCGCGATGAGGAGATGGCTTTCGATGGGGTCCCGCATGGCGGATTCTATACGCAGGACGACATCCGCGAGGTGGTGGCCTACGCCCAAGCGCGCCACGTCAACATCGTGCCAGAGATTGAGATGCCCGGTCACGCGCAGGCAGCGATTGCGGCTTACCCGGAACTGGGCAACGACGTTCTCGGCGAACCGCTTGACGTGCGCACTTACTGGGGCATCAGCGAAAACGTGTTCAACGTCGAGGAGAGTACGCTCACGTTTTTGCAGAACGTCTTGGCCGAAGTCCTGGATTTGTTTCCTAGCGAATTCATCCACGTCGGTGGTGATGAAGCTCCTAAAGCGCAGTGGAAGGCCAGCCCGGCAGCGCAGGCGCGAATGCAGGCGTTGGGCCTCCACGACGAAGAGGAATTGCAAAGCTACTTCATCCGCCGGATGGACGCTTTCCTCACGTCTCATGGACGACGCTTGATTGGCTGGGATGAAATCCTGGAAGGTGGCCTGGCCGAAAATGCTACGGTAATGTCCTGGCGCGGTGTCCAGGGTGGGGTAGCAGCAGCGACGTCGGGTCACGACGTTGTGATGGCGCCCAACACGTTCACCTACTTTGACTATTACCAGGCGGAAGACCGTGATCAGGAACCATTGGCAATTGGCGGTTACATTCCATTGGAAGGTGCCTATGCCTTTGAGCCGGTGTGTGAGGGGATCGACAAAGCTCACGCGCATCACGTTCTGGGTGGGCAAGGGCAGTTATGGACGGAGTATATCCCCACGCCGGAGCACGTCGAGTACATGGCCTTCCCGCGTTTGTGTGCCCTTGCCGAAGCTGTGTGGACGCCTGCCGAGGGTAGGGATTACGCGGATTTCCTCGCCCGGCTGGAAGAGCATCTGCAGCGGCTAGATGGGATGAACGTACATTACCGCCGACTGGGATGACAAACAGATTCCGGGGGACTTGTTGATCTAGCAGCAAGGCTATATAATCTGTGTAATCGGTGGTGCTGGCGTCATCAACGCACCAACAGGCTGCGGCGCGAACGTTATAA
>JBJYXQ010000440.1:0-5892 GCA_046260035.1 Anaerolineae bacterium | reverse complement strand
TCGACGAGCGGGCGCGTGAGCTGCTTCGCCTGGCGAGGACGATCGACCGCCGTCGCACGGCGGAGTACAGGTTGTTCGCTGGGCTGATCGGGCTACTAGGCTGGCAGCGCGCTGCGCGTTTGGGCGAGCGGCTCGCCGGCTGGCTGCGCAGGTGGAAACCTGCCGATGCTCAACGGCGTCTCTCCTGATGGCCACAGTCAGCCGTTCAAGTGTCTTGCCAAAGCGGATCATCAAGTCGCTGGCAGTACCGTTTCTGCGCGCACGGTTCAAGCGCGGTGTTCGCGGCTTCCCGGCCCCCTATCAACTTCACCTCGGCTGCGGCTCTCACCATCTGGACGGCTGGATCAACATCGACTTCATTCGAACGCCCGCCGTGGATCTGTGGTGGAACATTGGTTGGCCGGTTCCCTTGAAGGATGATAGCTGTCAGTACATCTTCCACGAGCATGTCCTCGAACATTTCGAGTTAAGGCGCGGTCTGGAGCTGCTCCGTGAATGCCATCGCCTGCTGCGGCCGGGAGGCATTCTGCGTGTTGCCATGCCCTCACTGGATCACATGCTAGCGCAGTGCGCCAGCGGCGAATGGCGCTCCCACCGTAGCCCTCACATGCCGGCGGTCGCGACACGCGCCGAGTTCCTCAACGTCAACTTCCGGCACTGGGGGCATCAGTGGATCTACGACGGAGAGGAGTTGCATCGTCGGCTGCGGGAGGTGGGATTCGAGGCCATCCGCGATGTCGAGCGACACCAAAGCGAGTGCGACGCGCTGCGGGGCATCGAGTACCGCGCGGATTCTCTGCTTATTTGCGAGGCGGTCAAGACCGATGACGCCTGCACGGCGGGGCCATCGGCATGAGCGTCTCCGCCTACTTCGCTAGGCCCTCGGACACGGCGATCGCTGCCCGCGATCCTGCGTTCATCGAATCCCTTGCGTGCGCGGCGGTGAGGATGCGAGACATCCGTGTGGTGCTGCGTCCGGAGTCCGCCGACATCGTGCTCATCGATGAGCGCTATCAGTATCGCACCTGGCACTACGCGGACGAGTTGGCACAGAGCGACTTCGTTCGGCGACACGCGGACCGGATTTGCGTCATCAATCATGATGATCACGCGCGCCCGTTTTTGCCAGGACTCTACACCTCGCTGGAAAAATCCCGACCCACATTT
This sequence comes from Anaerolineae bacterium, assembly GCA_046260035.1. GTDB lineage: Bacteria > Chloroflexota > Anaerolineae > B4-G1 > SLSP01 > DSWT01. The sequence continues at coordinate 4,725 of JBJYXQ010000440.1, read as the reverse complement.
GTTCCTACTTCGGCCGTTCCGTACAAGAGGGACCTGTGGCTCATTCCAGCGCCAGCGCCTATTGAGATCCCCCCGACAAAGTTGTTTGCCTTTCGCGGAACTTTCCATACTCACCCGATTAGAAAACGAATGTGTTCAGCATTGCGGCAGAGCCGAGAGGGCACTTGTGAGGAGCTTCGAAAGAGCTTCCACAGCCACGACGAACCCGACCAGGAGCGTTACATCGCGGACATACGAGACGCCCATTTCTCTCTATGTCCCAGAGGATTATCCCCCACGACGTACCGACTGTATGAATCGATGCAACTGGGCCGCTGCCCGGTCATAATTTCGAACGACTGGACGCCGCCGCCTGGACCCAGCTGGGACGAATGCGCCGTCTTCGTTAAAGAGGAGGAAGTGAAACGGATCGGATCTCGTCTCTACGCCGAGGTCGGCGCCGCGACCGAACGCGGGCGGGCCGCCGCCGAAGCCTGGAAAGAGTTCTTCTCATGGCCGAATCGGCGCAACTACTTCTTGAAGGCCGCTACCGAGTTGCAGCGAAACTTTATCGATCCCCTAGGTTACGCTGAACTCCGGGACCTTTGGGGGAGCAAGATTTTCCGTGCCCGCTACGAGTGGACATCGACTGGACGCATACGACAATTCTTCATTCGAAAGATCCGTGGCCTTAGCCAGACACCGCCAGCCTAACACGCGCTTCGTTTCAGCCGAAAGGCGCCCCGGCTCGCGAATCCCGCTACTCATTGCAACGATCCGCGACACTTAAAAATCTGGAGGAGTCGTCGACAAAGCTGGATAGCCAGACGCCGTAACCTTTTACCATGTACTCCGACATCTCAAGAAATCAGGGGGTTTTTTACATTGCCTTTGGCGAGCGCTACCGGGCCGAGTGCGTTGCGTCTATGTGTTCGCTGAGAAGGTACCATCCCGGCCTTCCGGTGTGCGTCGTCACAGAGTCACCGTGGGACTTGGAGCCAACACCAGAAGTCGTCTTGATTCGAGAGCCAATCCGGAGCCTGCGGGCCAAGCCCACGTACATGACATGTGCGCCGTTTACGCAGACACTTTATCTCGACACGGATACACGCATTGTTCGCCCAATCCAGCAAATCTTTGAGTTGCTCACCTATTTCGACATCGGAATTAGTTTCCGGCCGCAGTTTCTTCGGTGCGACCCATATTTCCTACCCTGGTGCAACTCCGGTGTAATCGTCTATCAGAATAATGACCGAGTCCAACAGACGTTTCGCCTTTGGCTTGAGCTGTATGCTGCCACAGAGGACGGAAGAATTGGTCGTGTTCACGACGATCGGTTCCTTCCATTGGCAATCGCAAGAGGCAGCGCCCGTGTAATACATTTAGCTGCCCCGCTCAACTTTTTTTTAAATGAGCCGCAATGTACCGCCTCTCCAGTGCGAATCATTCACTCACGCAACGAACGAGACGTGGCCAAGGCTATCGAGTCGACAAGTTGCTGGGATGCAAACCGCGACTGGGAGAGCAGAACGTGGATCCCACAACTAAGAAGCTTTTTTCCTTCGGGCGGTCTTCGCCCGCCTGGAATTTGGAAGAAAGATCCATTGATTGGGCTATCAATTCTAATGCGCCGGGCAAACTTGGCTATGGGCTCGTGGCTAGAAAACGCATCCAGAAGACTCTGGCCACCGCCCTAGCCGTGGCTTGCCAAAAGTTGCATCGACGGCGCTCGCGCAGCGTGATAATCCTAGTATTCGGGGAAAAACTTATGTCGCTTTCGCCGTCGGGCGTAAAGATCTGGAGGCTTCCACGAGGCGATAGGTCATGTGAAGCCGACACCCTCTCTGACGAAAAGTGCATTCGCGTAGTAAACCTCAGGTTTTTTGTTTTGTGGGACGACATCGTAGAGGGATAGAAAGCGAAGGCCCAATGGATATAGGTATGCCTCGATGCTACAGAATTTTGTGTGATAGCCGCCGGCGAACCCCACTTCCACCAAAATCGAATCGATACGCCTATCTACCAACGCCGCGGATGTACCTTCCAGGCAAGCCATCTCATGGCCTTCGACATCAATCTTTAGAAGGTGGATAGTTGGTATGTCAAGGGCGTGTAGCATTTGATCAATCGTCTGGGTCTCCACATCGATTGTTGCGAGTTGCCTATTTTGAAACGAAGGTTCGAGTGAGTGCATGGTTGACGACGTCGAAATTCGTAGAGAAGACTTTCCGGAATTCTTGGAGATTGCTATTGGGTGCGCAAAATGCAGCCGATCACTTCGGAATTTGTGGACTAGTGACAGATACGCAGTAGGTTCTGGCTCGAACGAATGAATTGCGGCTTCAGGGAGTTCGCGCCGGCAGTCTTCGGCCCATTGGCCGACGTTGGCCCCAACATCGAAAATCGTCGTTGGGTTGAGATCGAGGCGACGTAGGTCGTTCCACAAATCAATTCCGAGACGTTGTTTCCCGGATATTTGAAGCCCGACTAACTCTGCAAGGCGCCGTACCAATTTTTTCGAATCTTGCACCATTGGATTGAGTCGAACGAGATGGATGTGAAGCGGAGAGGCTAGTCTGAAAAGAAATGTGATGAGCCCAAGCCCATCAGGAGTCGTGATACCAGAGGATGCGGCGGCCCCGCAGCATTAAGAAGAATCTCATTAAAAGAAGCCGGAGAGAATGAGGTCGTCACTTCCGCTCTGGGGATAACCTTGCCATGCGGGGAACACCAACGACTTCACGGTCATGTGGCAGTGCATATCCGTAATTCATGGTCAATCTAACAACCGACAGTGACCTTTTGACGCTGGCCGAAATCAACCGATCCGAGCATCTGTCGCCGCTTGTTCGTCCTGCGGACTGCGGAGAGCCCCTTGATGTGCGGCTCGGGCGTTGTCGGCAGGCGGGGGCTGCCGGCCGCTGTTCAGCAGCGCCGCGGTCAAAAGTGCGGGTGGCGGGATGCTGCAGCGCAGTATATGCGGCGGCAGGCTTTGGAGGACGAAGGGCGGGCGTGTCGGTGGCCAACGTCTTGAATCTGGTGCGGGAAATCGGCAGGAGCATCGCGAACGGAGCGGGTTCTGGGGGCGCTGGTAGGTTCGTTTGGGGCGTTTGCGTGTGAGTGCGAAGATAGCATGGTGGGGCAGCCACGAGAACCCGCCGTCCTTTACCCAATGGACTGGTAGCACGCCGTAGTTACGTTCTGCCAACAGCAGAGTGTGCCCGCCTCCTTGTTTGGGTCGCGGGCCATTGCCCGTTATACATTGTTCTGGCTCTATTGGAGGGTGAATATTATGCATAGGCGGAGTGAAGCTCACCAGAGAAACGGGTTTACCCATGGCTAATAAAGCTGCTGTTTTTTTCTTGTCTACAGGGCGGTGTGGCACGCAATGGTTCGAAAAAGCACTGGCGGAGGTCTACTCGGATAGGGCGGTTGTTACGCATGAGCCAGTTAAGGCAGATTATGAACCCAGGAAATTCTTGCGAGCGTATGATGATCTACATTTATTATTAGATAATCCGGCGGTCTCAGAGCATTTGCGTTCCATAAGGGGAACTTTACCGAAATACATCTACATTGAGACGGGTTGGCCATGCTACCCAGCAATACCATTGTTTATCGAGAAGCTAGAAAAAGTAAAGGTGGTGCACGTAGTTCGGCATCCTGTCCGCGTGGCTTTATCTCTCGCGACGCATAAAGTCTACTCCAGAACGGACTGGATTTCGAACGCCGCTTTAACGCCGCATGACCACGGTGTGGTGAATAGAGCCGATTGGCGCGATTGGGAAGAACTCACAACTTTTGAAAAATGTCTCTTTTGGTGGACGGAAATTAACGCGTACGCTTTAGAAGTAAGAAGCATTTTTGATGCTGCGCAGTATCATTTTGTCAGGTTTGAGGATATTTTTGCTAACGAAGGAAGCGCCTTAGAGGAGCTTACTGACTTCATCGGACTTCCTTATCGGCATGTGTTGGGTAAACGAAAAGCAAAGTGCGTGGATACTTTTAAATATACCACAGAGGCGGTCGACTGGCGGCTCATCGATAAATACCCGGGAACACTCTCGCTGATGGATAGGTTCGGTTATTCTTCATCGGATTATAATAGCGGCGCAATTAAACGGCGGTATTTTTCTCCGCTGGGGTCTGTTGTTAAGGATTCTTTAGGCAAGATGATAAGGAGGGTGGACTTGCTCCGGGGCCGTATCTGAGAGCCGGAGGGTGAAAAAAGTTGGTTTTTGCGCTCGAGATGACTGCGCCGACGGTTTCGGTCGTCATTAGCGCGTACAACGGCTCCGAGACACTTGAGGACTCGGTAGGTAGCGTCCTGGACCAGAACCGCTGCGATTTCGAGGTCATCGTCGTTGATGACGGCTCGACGGACGAGACGGGGGAGGTGCTGCGCGCTTGCGCTCGTCGCGATCGACGTGTGCGACCTTTGTTCTTGCCGCACGGGGGGCTTACTGCGGCTTTGATCGCCGGATGCGACGCTGCGCGCGGGCGATACATTGCCCGCCAGGATACGGGGGACCAGTCGCTACCGGAACGGTTGTCTCGCCAGGCTGGCGTGCTGGACGCGCATCCAGGTGTGGTCGCTGTGACTTGCCACACGGTGATGGCCGGGCCACGCGACGAGGTGCTCTATGTGTCGGAGATCGACCAGGACAGACTCAACGAGTCCCTGAAATCTGCCGATCCAGCGACCCTGGCGGGTCCGTCTCATCATGGCAGCGTGATGATGCGGCG
>JBJYXQ010000439.1:0-4443 GCA_046260035.1 Anaerolineae bacterium | reverse complement strand
AAATACCCTTTGCGTGAGGTATATATGAATCCACGGTTTTCAGTTGTCGCGCCGGTCTACAACGAACAAGAACTCGTCGAGAAATTCTATCAGCGCGTGCGCGATGTGATGGAGGGCCTGGGTGAATCCTGGGAATTGGTGCTCATCAACGACGGCTGCCGCGACAAGTCCCCGCAGTTGATGGACGCCCTCCACGCGCAAGACCCGGAGCACGTCATTATCCTCCACTTTGCGCGGAACTTTGGCCACCAGATCGCCATCACTGCCGGGATGGATCACGCGCGCGGCGATGCCGTTGTCGTCATCGACTCCGACCTACAAGATCCGCCGGAAGTCATTCCTGATTTGGTCGCCAAGTGGCGCGAAGGCTACGAGGTGGTCTACGCCGTGCGCACCGAGCGCGAAGGCGAGACCTGGTTCAAGCTCTTCACAGCACGGCTGTTCTACCGCATCATCCAGGCCCTCACGGACGTCGTCATCCCGATGGAAGCCGGGGACTTCCGCCTGCTGGACCGCAATGCGTTGGAAGCCCTCAAACGGATGCGCGAGCGCCATCGCTTCGTGCGCGCTATGGTTTCGTGGATCGGCTTCCGGCAGATTGGCGTGCCGTACAAGCGCCACGCGCGAACCGCCGGGGAGACGAAATACCCATTCAGGAAGATGTTCCGTCTCGCGCTAGACGCCATCACCGGCTTCTCGATCTTCCCGCTCAAGCTCGCGCAGTGGTTCGGTGTGGCCGCCGTGGGATTGGGTATCCTGCTGGCCCTCGTCCTGCTCATCATCCGGCTTGGCGGCTCCGCGCCGTTGGCCGGACAGGGATTTACCGCCAGTCTCGTACTCTTTATGGGCGGCGTGCAATTGCTCGGCATTGGCATCCTGGGCGAATACATCGGCCGCATCTACGACGAAATCCGCGACCGTCCTCTCTACATCGTACGTGAAATCAAAAGAATTACGAATAATGAATCGTGATTCGTTATTCGTAATTCGCTATTCGTAACTCGAGGTTTCCTATGGCTTTATGGGACGTTTACTACACTGTAACAAATCTGGATGACGCCGTGCGATTGCTGCGCGAGCACAAAGAGAACGCGCGGATCATGGCGGGCGGCACAGACCTGATCGTCGAGTTGCAAAACAAGGTACGCACGCCTGCGGTGCTTATCGATGTGACCCGCGTGGCCGGTTTGGACGAGATCAATCTGAAACACGACGGTCTCATCCATATCGGGCCGATGGTGACACACGCCCAAGCTGCCGCATCATCGCTGCTCCAGGAACAAGCATTGCCCCTGGCACAGGCCTGCTGGTGGGTGGGCGCGCCGGCGCTACGCAATCGCGGCACCATCGTAGGCAACCTCGTCACCGCGTCCCCCGCCAATGACACGATCACGGCGCTGCGCGCGTTGCGGGCACGACTCCTCTTGCGCAGCGCGCGCGGCGACCGAACCGTGTCCATCGCCGATTACTACACCGGCGTCCGCCGCACAGTGATGGAGCCGGACGAGATGATCGTCGACGTGATGTTTGCTCCGTTGAAGGCAAATCAGCGCGGGGTGTATCTCAAGCTGGGATTACGCCGCATTTTGGCGATTGCCATCACGAACGTCACCATCGTATTGACGATGGACGAACACCAGAGCGTCACCGGCGCGCGGATCGCCCTGGGCAGCGTCGCGCCGACAATCATCCGCACACCGGAGGCCGAGGCAGCCCTGAAGGGCGCGCCACTCAACGCCGAACGCATCGCCGAAGCGGCCCGGCGCGCGGCAGAAACTGCGCGCCCTATCGACGATGTGCGCGGCTCGGCGTGGTTTCGCACCGAAGAAGTGAGCGCCCTCGTCCAACGCGGCCTGGAAGCCATCCTGGCGGACGAAACGCGCCTGGGCCTACCCGAACCTAACACCATGGTGCGGCTATGGGGCAAAACCAAACATTCAGCCAAATTGCGCGGTCCGATGATCGCCCACCACGCCGGCGGCGACGAACCGATCCAGTGCGTCGTCAATGGTGAGAACGTCTCGGTGCTAGGCGCGAACGGCAAAACACTGCTGCACATGCTCCGCGATGATCTGGGATTAACCGGCGCGAAGCCTGGCTGCGAGGAAGGTGAATGTGGTGCGTGTACCGTCTGGCTCGACGGCATAGCAACGCTCGCTTGTCTTACGCCCGCGCCACGCGCCCACAGCGCGCGCATTACCACTGTCGAAGGCCTTGGCGAGGATGGCGAACTCCATCCCGTGCAACAAGCCTTTATCGACGAGGACGCGACCCAATGTGGTTACTGCACGCCTGGTTTTGTGATGAGCGCCGCCAAGCTGTTGGAGGAAATGCCACATCCCACCCGCGAGCAAGTCAAGACTGCACTGAGTGGCAATCTCTGCCGCTGTACCGGCTATTACAAAATCATCCGCGCTGTTGAAAAAGCAGCAGAGAAAAGATGAAACGTCGCATCCCCAAGAAGGGCACCGACAAAATCACCCTCTACGCCCGCACCTATTACTCGCTCCTGCGCACCACCGATGCGGTGCAGATTCGCACCCTGGAAGAGACGCACATTGCAATGCGCTCTTTGCTGCACACAGCGGCGGGGAAACAAAAGCCGGATATGTCGGCCTTTATCTACGGCAGCTTGCGCCTGCCGCGTTGCATCCTCGATACGCGCCTGGTACTGATGGGGCAGAGTGAGGAAGTCTTCCAGCGGCGCGGCTATCCCGAAGTCGAATCCTGGCAGTCCGTCGCGGCGAAGGCCCGGCGGCGCCCCATGTTCTTCGATGGGAAGGAAACCCTAGCGGCCTACATCGCCAGCATCTCCGACGTGGACGACATCGTGCCAACGCTGACGGCGTTCCAGATTGAGTGGAACAAGATGCACGATCTGATCGGCCTGCAAGCCGGCCTGGGACAGCGCTTGCACGAGTGGGTGACAACACGCGAATCCAACGCGCCTTTCGATGCGGCCCTGATGGAAGAAACGCGCCAGGTGTTGCGACTGTCGCAGCGCGATTGGCGACGCCTCAACCAGGTCTGGGAGGAAGACTTCCCCGAGCTATTGTGTCGTATCGCGGATCACCGCAAACGGATGGCCGTCAGCCTCCTGGCCGGATCGCACATCGCCTATCGCCGTGCGACGCAGCAATGGTGGAACCGGGTCAACGAACAGGTCGATTTCGACCTCTCGGAACGCCCTACGTATTTCGTCTCCAGTAACACCCACAGCCTGGTCAACATGCTCACGGGATTTGCCCTGCGCCACGAAGCGCGCTTGTTGGGCCACCTGGAATCGGGCGAGGATCCAGGCTTGAGTGCGGAGGCCGAGCGCATTCGCCGCCGTGAAGTGCCAAGCAATTGGGAGAATTTCCTGTACTACGTGATGCGGAACTACCTCCGCACTCAGGAAGGCGCAGACCTGCGTGCCGCACGCAAAGGCTACGAGACCAGCCATGGCATGACACGCGTATCCAGCCAGCACACGTTCGATCTCGAAGTTCAGGTGATCGAACTGGGGCGGGTGGAGCCTGAACATGTCGATCCGCGCCTGCAAGACTTGCCCCTGAAACAATTGCGCGATAGCCGGGCAGTGATTCTCAACATCGACTATCCACTCGGTTTCGCCGCTTATCACCTGCTCACGCGCGTGGCCGTCAACATTGGCGAGTTACGGGGCGCTTACGTCATCGGTAAAGCCGCTACCCTCAACGGGCGCATCGGCGATGTGCTCATCCCCAACGTCATCTACGACGAACACTCCCGGAACACGTATATGTTTGGCAACGTCTTCACCGCCAGCGACGTTGCGCCCTACCTGGTGTACGGCGATGTTTTGGACAACCAGCGCGCTATTGCCGTGTGGGGCACGTTCTTGCAGAACCGGGCATATATGGAAGGCTTTCTCGATGCCGGATACACCGACGTGGAAATGGAAGCCGGGCCTTATCTTTCCGCGCTTTATGAATTCATCCGCCCGCGGCGCTACCCCGTCAACGAAATCGTCAACCTGTACCGCGTGCCCTTCGAAATCGGCATTTTGCACTACGCATCCGACACCCCGATGAGCAAAGGCAAGAATCTCGGCGCGCACAATCTTTCGTATTTCGGGATGGACCCCACTTACGCCAGCACCGTCGCCGTGCTCCGGCGCATTTTGCAGTTGGAGACGCAGGAAACAAAAGAGAGAAGGTAGACTATGAAATATAATGTCGTCGGCCAATCCGTTCCACGCATTGACGCCCGCGCGAAAGTGACGGGAGACGCACCATATCCCGGCGATTTTGTCATAGACGGGATGCTGTATATGAAACTGCTGTTCGCCGGACGCCCTCACGCGCGTGTGGTGCACGTCGATACAACGGCAGCGGAGGCGCTTCCCGGCGTCGTTGCCGTGTATACGTCGCGAGATATACCGGTGAATGAGTATGGCCTGCAATATCCCGACCAGCCGGT
>JBJYXQ010000438.1:4433-5931 GCA_046260035.1 Anaerolineae bacterium | reverse complement strand
ACCCGGAGCATATGCGCGCGGCAAGGGGCATCTTCGTGCATCTTCCCGTTCATCCGCCAGGCAACATCGTGTACCTGTGGGTATGGCGAAAGGTTTTCGGATTTTTAACCACCCTGGGACATAGCATCGCGCACAGTCTGCGTGGCTACAACTGCGCCGATCTGTCCTTCGTGACCTTGCAGGATTCCCAGATCGCAGCGGCAGTTGGGCAAATGGTCATACCTCTATTCAGCGGATTGACGATCTTCCCGCTTTATGCATGGGCCAAGCGTCTGCGCGATGCCCGCACCGGCTGGCGCGCGGCTCTGCTCTTCAGCTTTATCCCCGCACTGAGCCTGTTCACAATGCGATGGGATAGTGTCTACCCGCTTTTCGCCGTTCTTGCCTTTGCCTGGCTACATCGCGGGCTAGATACAGGACGAGTCCGCTGGTGGTTTCTCGCTGGTCTCGTTATCTCGCTGGCTTCTTTCTTCAGCTTTGGGAACGCTACCTTTGCCCCAGCCGTCGCTCTCTATGCAGCGCTGTACTTGTGGCAGAAAAGTCTCACCGCAGTGCTGAAGGCCTGGAAATCCTGGTTCGCCTTGCTCCTCGGCGGATACACGATCTGGGGCATATACGAAATACTCACGGGTATTTCCGTCTGGGAGATTTTCGCCACCACACTGGAAACCCATCTGAACCTGGGACGCACGTATTGGCCCTGGATTTTCTACAACCTCTACGATCTTGTTGCATTCGCAGGTATCTCAGTAGGTGTTCTCTTCGTAGCACAGAGTGCGCGTGCATGGCTGAATGTGGTCCGTGGGCAAAGCCGCCAGATCGAGTTGCCCGCACTGGCCGTCTCCGGCGTCGTCCTGGCTCTCAATTTCTCCGGCGTCGTGCGAGGTGAGGTCGGACGCATGTGGCTTCCCTGGATGCCCATCGTCGCCCTCGCCGCGGTCTTCTGGCTGGCAGAAAAGAGGAACGTACGCAGCTACCCGCTATTGGTGGGACTGATGGCATTGCAATGCCTGTGGATGACGCTCTTTCTACGCGTCAGTCCCACCGGTATGCCGAGTTATACGCCGCGCGAGCCGGGAAGTCCGGATGTCGCTACGCCGCTGCAAGTAACATTCGACCGGGATATCCGACTTGTGGGTTACGCAGTGGAATCCCTGCAAACAACACCAGGAGGGACAGCTGACCTCACCTTGTACTGGCAAGCAAAAACACGTCCTGATCTGCCCTACACCGTTTTCGCCCATCTCACCGATGCAGATGGCGTATTGAGAACGCAGAACGACAGTATGCCCGCAGCCAACACACTCCCCACCTCCTGTTGGCTACCTGGTGAAATCGTAGCCGACCATCGCCCAATCGAAATCGCAGCAGACGCGCCGCCGGGCACGTACACAGCGGAGGTGGGCCTTTACTATCTACCGACGCTGACACGCTTGCCCATCACCGATGGCGGTGCAGGTGACTTTTTCCGTTTACCATTTACAATAACGGTCACAGA
>JBJYXQ010000438.1:0-4333 GCA_046260035.1 Anaerolineae bacterium | reverse complement strand
GAACTCACGACCGCTATGGAACGCTCGCTCCCGCCGACGCGTCTGATCCCCATTGGCAGCAACATCGCACAGCAACCACCCGCTGGCTATAATCGCGCAGTCTGGCGCGCCGCACATGGTATCTATCCCAACGATATGCTCATCGGCTTTTTTGGCTTCCTGAATCGTGGCAAAGGCGTCGAAACGCTGATTGAGGCCCTTGGGCAACTGGTCACAAGCGGACTACCAGCGCATTTACTCTTCATCGGCGGGCGAACGGGATCGAGCGATAGTACCAACGCGGCCTACGCCGACGAGATTGATGCACGGATCAAAGAGGCCGGCCTTAGCACGCACGTGCAGCGCACCGGCTTCACCACGCCCGCCGAAGTTTCCGCGGCGCTCCTTGCCGTAGACATATGTGCCCTACCCTATCGCGGGGGTGCAAGTCTGCGACACGGAACGCTCCACGCGGCACTGGCACACGGTAATGCCATCGTCACCACCACGCCGCAGGCAGAAACACCACAACTGCAAAATGGCAAGAACGTGATGCTTATCCCACCAGAAAATGCCACAGCACTCACCAATGCCCTGCGCCTCCTGTGGATGGAGCCACACATGCGCGCCGACATCGGCCAGCGGGCCGCGCAGTTATCACGCGAGTTTTCCTGGGAGCGCATCGCTGCGCGAACAGCAGAATTCTTTCGTACGCTGGTACGGAACTCTTCCGGCAACACGGACGTAACAGTTTCGTGAATGATATCAAAGCCGTGGCCGCTCCAGCCATTCAGGACACCGCTGACAAGACAATGACACGTCCTCCCATTGCCCTGTACGTCATTCTGATTGCTTTTACTGTGCTGGGATTGCTCTACAGCGCCTTCGTCCCCATCTTCGAAGCCTCCGACGAAGTGTGGCACTACCCGATGGTCGAGCATCTGGCCCGCACCTGGACCTTGCCGGTGCAGCCGCTCGAACCCGGCGCGTCCAGCGGGCCGTGGCGGCAAGAAGCCAGCCAGCCGCCGCTCTACTACGCGCTGGCCGCCACCCTCACCGCCTGGATCGACACGTCCCCCACGGCATCCCCCTACGATCTGGACACCGTCCGCCACCTCAATCCGCACGTGGCCGCCGGCGAGGTCATGCCCGACGGCAGCAATCCCAACCTGGTCGTGCACAATCCGGCGCTGGAACGTTTCCCCTGGCACGGCGCGGTGCTAGCTATCCACATCGCGCGGATCTTCTCCGTGCTCCTGGGGACATGGGCTGTCTACCTGACGTGGGCGCTCGTTCGCGAACTATTTCCCGAACGGCCGCGACTCGCCCTGGTCACCGCCGCCATCCACGCCTACACGCCAATGTACCTGTTCGTCAGCGCTTCGGTGAACAACGACAATCTGGTCGTCCCACTGTGCTCGCTGGCGTTGTTGATGATGGTAAAACTAGTCAAAAGTCCAAAGCCTAACGTCCAAAATCACTTAGCATTGGGGGTGGTGATCGGATTGGGGTTGCTGACAAAAGCGAGCGCGATTGCGCTACTGCCGTTCGCCATCGCGACGATTGCATGGGAAGCGTGGCAGGATCTCAAATGGCGAATCGCGAATTACGAATCGCGAATTACGCATCACGTTTTGCGCATCACGCTCTACGCTTTATTTAACCTTGCCCTCGTCCTGCTGCCCGCCCTCGCTATCTCCGGCTGGTGGTTCGTTCGCAACGTCAGGCTCTATAGCGATTGGCTTGGGCTAAACGCTTTCTATGCCGTACTCGGCACGCGCGACGTGGCGGCAGACCTCGCGCAGCTCTGGGTTGAACGCTTCGCCTTCGCCGCCGGCTACTGGGGCAACTTCGGCGGCCTCAACGTGCCGATGCCAACGTGGATTTACACCGTGCTCAACCTCTTCGCCATCCTCGCGGGAATCAATGCGGTTGTGCGTTTTGGGGTTTGGGTTGTGGGCAGTAAGTCCAAAATCGAGAATCCAAAATCTAAAATCCCCAATGTGTGGCCTTTCACGTGGGACACGCTAACCGCCGCACGAGCTCTGGCCTGGGCCTGGCCCGCCGCGGTCTTCGTCTCGTGGATTCGCTGGGCGACGATCACCTGGTCTTCACAAGGCCGCCTTATCTTCTCCGCGTTGCCGATGTGGTCGCTGGCGCTGGCGCTCCCAATAAGTTTCAAGTTTCAAGTTGAAAGTTCAAAGTTACACATTACGCATCACGCATCACGTATCTCCAAAATCATAAATCTAAAATCCAAAATTCTCGCCGCTTTCCTGTTCGTCTTGTGCCTGATCGCCTTGCCCATATGGATCGTCCCGGCGTACACGCCGCCACGAGCGACGCGCGCTACGTTGACCACCCCACCCTGGCGCGCGGATTTCGGCGATGTGCTGCGCCTCACCGGTTTCATGATCGACGAACGCAGCGCCACACCCGGCGACACGGTTGGCCTGACACTGCAGTGGACGGCGCTCGCACCCACGGCTACCGATCATAGCCTCTTCATCCACATACTAGGCGAGGGCGAGCGCATCATCGCGCAGCACGACACATTCCCGGGACGCGGTCTACTTTCAACAACATGGCTGGAGCCGGGGTATACCTGGATCGAGCACTATGAAATCGCCATCTCCCCGCTGGCTTACGCGCCCGACAGTCTGACGTTTGCCGTAGGGATGTACGAGACGGCCACAGGCACGCGTCTGCCGGTGCAAGCCGACGCCCCCTTCACGATCCTGCCCGCAGGCGATATGGTGACCTTCGGCGACGTGTGGTTGAGCGAAGCGACAGAGTCGACAGAGGTGTATTTCGGCAAAGGCATTGTGCTCACCGGCTATGATCTGAGCGACGTGATTGTGACGCGCGGCGAGGCGCTTCAGACGACACTACACTGGCGTTGCGCAAAGCCCATCGACGGCGACTACACCATCTCCGTGCAGCTTATCGACGCGCAGTGGAACAAGGCTGCCCAATCCGATACCTGGCCGCTTGACGGTGCAGCGCCAACGTCCTCGTGGCAGGTAGGACAGACCATTGACGAACCGCGCACGCTCAACATCGCTGCCGACGTCACACCGGGTGTCTACAACCTGCAACTGGCGATCTATCGCGTGAACGCCGAAGGCGATCTGGAGCACCTGCCCATCGTCTGGGACAAGGGGCAGATGCCCGCCAAAACTGTCGTGCTGACGCGAGTGAGGGTGCAATGATTAGCTTTCAAAAGAATGGCGTCCGCTTCGGACATCGCACAGTCGCGGTTTTGATCGACGGCGGTCGGGTGCTTTTACAGTATGACGAAGTCGGTGATTACTGGTTTCTGACAGGCGGTCGTGTCGAAATGCACGAGGATTCCAAGCAAGCACTTATGCGGGAAATGCAAGAGGAGTTGGGCTTCGATGTCCAGATCGAAAGACTGCTCTGGGCTGTCGAGAACTTCGTTGAAAACAACGGTGTTCTTCACCATGGCGCGGAACTCTACTATCTCGCTTCACTACCGGAGGACGCCACCCTGCGCACAACCACCGCCCCAATCTACTGCCAAGATAACGGCGTGCGCCTGATTTTTCAGTGGATCCCACTCGATAAACTAGACGAAATCACACTCTATCCCGTCTTCCTAAAAACAGGACTCCGGAATTTACCGCGAACGACCGAACACATTGTGATACATCAATGATCGACTTTACACGCAACGGCATCCGTTTCATCCATCGGACAGTAGGCGTCGCCGTGAACGATGGCTACGCACTGCTGCACCGCGGCGAGTGGGATGACTTCTGGTCGCTACCCGGCGGCCGCGTCGAGATGCACGAGACGACCGCTGAAGCGCTCGTCCGGGAAATGCGCGAGGAAATTAGTACCTACGTCAACGTTGGACGATTGCTCTGGGTGGTCGAGAGCCTCTTCGAACATAACAATCAGGCCTGCCACGAACTGGGCTTCTACTATCGCATCACGCTACCAACGGACAGTCCGTTCCTTTCGATCGAGCGATCCTTCATCGGTGACGAGTCTGGCATTCCCCTGATCTACCGTTGGTTCCCTCTGGACGCATTGGAGCCGCTGGTACTCTATCCCGCCTTTCTCAAAACAGGACTCCAGCGGCTCCCTCAGTCGACCGAACACGTCATAATCAGAACGACAGACACACTCCCAATCAGCGGTGATGTTCCGCGTGATCTGTAACCGGTGTGTGATCGTGGAAGTAACCCATCGCGTGCATCCGGTTGTGTAGACTGCGGTGCGCCGACTCCAGCACCAGGCGCATCCGTTTGTACGCCCGATCCTCCGCGCGGGTGCCCACCGTATCCAGGTAGGCCAGCGCCCCCTCGATTTGTTCCAGGATCGTGAC
>JBJYXQ010000437.1:13249-14490 GCA_046260035.1 Anaerolineae bacterium | reverse complement strand
ACGGTTTGCATACAGCGTTCTGCCTGTTCCGGTGTCGCGCTCCCGCTGATAACCGACCAGATTTGTGTGTTCAGGTAGACCTGTCCTTCGGGGGATTCCTTCGTGCCGTACACCGTGCCGTCGTCCCCAATGGCCCAGATAAACCAGTCGCCGTCCCAGGCGCATTTCTGGATGTTGGCTTCCAGCGTCTCGTGTTGTGCGCGCGCCCAGGCCGCCTCTTCCGGCCGTCCAAGCCGCTCCGCGATTTCGGCGTAAATCGTCAGCCCGAGTTGTACCTGGAAGGCAACGAACAGGCTTTCGCCGTAGTAGCCGAGTTTGAGGCAGTCGTTCCAGTCGGCATGCAGACCGCAGGGCAGGCCGTGCGCGCCGGTGCGCTCCAGGTTGAATTCCAGCGCGCGGCGCAGGTGCCCGAACACCGTCGCCTCGCCCTCGTCGGCGTAGGGCAACACCTTGTCGTAGAAGCTTAGGTCGCCGGTTTCGCCCACGATGAGCGGCACGACGTTGAAGAACCACAAACAATCGTCGGAGCGGTAGTCTTCGGCGGGAGGCGGAGACTCGTGACCGGGGCGATGGCCGAAGGCCTGGATGACGGGGATCGCGCCTCCGCTGGAGACCTGGCCGGTCAGCATCAATTCGAGGCGTGCCTGCGCTTCTTCCGGGATGGCGGCAGCGATGCCCAGGATGTCCTGCACCGAATCGCGGAAACCCAGGCCATCACGCTCGCCGTTGTAGACCAGGCTCGCGGCCCGCGACCAGGCAAAAGTAATCAGGCAGTTGTAGAGGCCCCACACGTTGACGGTGTGGTTGAAATCGGGATCCGGCGTCTCAGCCATCAAGCTGCCGAGGCGCGCGTGCCAGGCGTCCTTGAGCTTTTGCAACTCGACGGCAGCACGCTCTGGCGAGCCGAACTCCGCCACGGTGCGCTTGCCCACCACCCGCGCGTCGCCAATGCCGAGCATCACCAACACCTCGTGGCTCTCGCCCGGTTGGAGCGTCAAAGTGGTGTGCAGCGTCCCGCAACCGTTGTCGCCGTATGCGTTGCTCTGTGTGCACTGACCCTGTTCCACTACCAGCGGGTTGTGATAGCTGCGGTACGGGCCAATGAACGCCTCTCGGCTGGTATCGTACCCTTCCAGCGGCGCGCCGACCAATGCCATCCAGGTTTGGTGGTGCTTGTGATGTAGCAGCGCCTCTTCATCGCGGGGCGTCAGGTTGTCCTCGATGGCGATCCGCAGCAGATT
>JBJYXQ010000437.1:6573-13149 GCA_046260035.1 Anaerolineae bacterium | reverse complement strand
AGATAGAAATAGCGTCCCGGTTGGTCCATTGGGATGCTGTTGAAGAACAGCCGTAGGAAGCGCCCGCGCGCGCCCGATTTGTAGAAGCCGTAGCCGCCCGCATTGTTGGTGATGATGGCACCATACTCGGTGGAACCCAGATAATTGCTCCATGATTGCGGTGTGTCGGGCTGGGTGATCACGTATTCTTTCGCGTTATCGTCAAAATAACCGTACTGCATCGACATCCCCCTTGAAAAATTATAATAACGTGTAGATAACAGTTGGATTGCATTATAGCGGACGAAGTAAATTATATGCGCCCGCATACACAAGTCAACTACTGATCCGGTCGTATTCACTACTCAATTCTCAGGGCCATCGATCGCATTTAACCTCGTATTTTCTCGACCTATGGTATGGCAGGAGGTAAACATTTCCCCCCTTCCCGTGTGCAGGAAGGGGGGATTAAGATGTGTGTTTTTTGGGCGCGGCGTAACGCGCCCAAAAAACACACAAAAAGTTATTACCTCCCACTGCACTTTGCGCAGGGGGAGGGTTGGGAAGGGGGCAAATTTGAAAGATAGCCCTGACTCAATTCTTGACGCGGGCCTTTGGACGGGTATAATCTCGCCTGAGGTACAATGACGAACTGGCGCACGACAATTCAAGATTTGCTCGAGAACAGTGTGCTGCGACCACTGATCTTTAGCCGTCACCGCTGGGTGTTGGCCATAACGGCGGTGCTGCTGACGATTGGTGTAAGCGTTGGCGGCGGGTGGGTCATCGCGGAAGTTGGTGCGCTGCCCGTGATCGCATTGCTGGTCGTGCTGGCAGTCGCCCTCTGGATGGTGTACGATATCGAAGTCGCCTACATAGGCGTGATCGGCATCATCACGCTCTTGCCGTTTGCATCATTGCCCTTCAGTATTGGGTTCACGCCTACTTTTTTGGACTTGGCGTTGGGCGGGTTGTTTTTCGTTTGGATATTGCCATATCTGTTGGGTGAGGAACAGCGGTTTGAGGCAACACCTTTGGGCGCGTTGGTGTTGGTCTTCGCTGTGTTAGCGGTGGGGACGTTCGTCGCTGGTTTGGGCCACGCGGCTTTGACCGTGACCTTGATACGGCGCTTTGCAGAGACGCTGTTGAGCCTCGCGCTGTTTTACCTCGTCGTCAACACAGTGCGCGACGTAGGACGCCTGGGGCGGTTGATGCGCTGGGTGATCCTGGGTGCGACCGCAGCGGCGGTATTAGGGATTATCCTGTATTTCCTGCCCGATCTACTAACGATCCAGATACTCTCCGCGTTGGGCCGTCTGGGTTATCCCACTGGGACGGGTGTGCTGCGCTACATCCGTGACGACCCATCCTTGATGCAACGGGCTACGTCCACTTCCGTCGATCCCAATGTCCTCGGCAGCCTCCTGAACCTGGCGATCGCGATGGCGATCCCACAGTTGTTCGCCAAACGTCCGCTGCTGCCGCGCTGGATGATGGTGGCGTGCATCGGCGTGATGGGCATAGGCCTGGGCTTGACCGTCTCGCGAGGGACGATGGTAGCAGCAGCGTTGGCGGTTTTGTTTGTAAGCGTGCTGCGCTACCGCAAATTGCTGCCCTGGATTGCCGCAGCGGTGATTCTCGTGTTGGTACTGCCCTGGACGCAAGAATATATCGCGCATTTCACCGAAGGCGTGCAGCTTCAGGACTTGTCGATGAAGATGCGTCTGGGTGAATACAAGGATGCCTTTATCCTCATTGGTCGCTATCCGTGGCTCGGGGTGGGGTTCGCTGGTGCACCGGATATCGACATCTACACCGCCGTCGCCAGCGTGTACCTGACGATTGCCGAACGGATGGGGTTGATCGGCCTGGCGGTTTTTCTGGCGATTGCCGGTGTGCTGATCGTGCGTTTCTGGCGCTGGCGTAAAGCGGCCGAACGCTTGCCAGATCTGGAACCGTTGTGGTATGGCATCCACGCCGCCATCATCGGCGGTTTGATCGCGGGATTATCGGATCGCTACTTTTTCAGCCTCGATTTCCATCATTCGGTGACACTGTTCTGGCTGATCGTGGGGCTGGCGACGGCAGCGGTGCAATTGGTCATTGAACAAGATCGCCAAAGTCTCGACGTAACGCGTGAGACGTGACATCATTCGTTGTCTGCCGTTCTTCTTGCCGTTTCATCAGGTTAGAGTATACTGAATATAATCACAACCAACTCGGGATTGATCAGGAGGCCCTCGATGAAACTTTCTTGCTTGCAGGAAAACCTTTCCAAGGGACTGAGCATTGTGGGGCGAGCGGTTCCTTCTCGCACGACGATGCCAATTTTAGGAAACGTTCTTTTGGCGACCGATCACGGCCAGCTTAAGCTTGCCGCAACGAATTTGGAATTGAGTGTGGTGCATTGGGTAGGCGCACGCGTGGAAACTGACGGCGCGCTGACCGTTCCCGCGCGCAATTTCATCGATTTGGTGAGCTCGCTGCCGCCGGATCAGGTCGATCTTACGATGGACGATGAGGCGCTTTCGCTAGCGCTCAACTGCGGTATGGTGAACGCGCGCTTCCGTGGGATCTCTGCGGACGAATTCCCGGTTGTGCCGGAGCCAGAGCAGGGCGATGGGTTCGCTGTGGAAGCCGAGGACTTGCGCACGGGCCTGGTGCAAGTTACCTTTGCTGCATCCACCGACGAGAGCCATCCCGTCCTTACCGGCGTGTTGGCGGAATTTGAGGGCAGTACGCTCACCCTGGCAGCCGCTGACGGCTTCCGGCTGTCGATGCGGCGCATTCCTCTCATCCATCCGGTGCCTACGCCCTTCAGTGTTATCATCCCGGCACGCGCACTCTCCGAGCTGATGCGCATTGTCGGCGGGCAGGAAGAGCCGGTGAACATCTCGACCACGCATCCGCACAACCAGATCCTCTTCAAACTGACGGATACGGTGCTCAATTCACAGTTGATCGACGGTAATTTCCCCGATGTGCGGCGCATCATCCCGGCTTCGTCCAATACGACGGTGATTTTGGGGCGCGAGGAGATTCTGCAAGCCTGCAAACGCGCGGCGATCTTCGCCCGCGATGTAGCGAACATTGTCACGCTCTCCATCCAGGCGGGCCGCATTACCGTCTCCGCCGACTCTGCCGAGTCCGGACAGGGCTCCACGGAACTGGTGGCGAATGTCGAAGGCGATGAGTTGGAAATCGCGTTCAACGTGCGCTTCCTTATCGATGTTTTCTCAGCGCTGGACACACCGCAGGTGGCACTGGAACTGAACGCTCCCACTAATCCCGGAGTGATCAAGGCGGTGGGTGACGACGCATTTGTTCACGTCGTTATGCCGATGCATCTGGGGCGGCGGTAAACAAGCGATCAGCGATCAGCATGGATGCCACGAGAGTCTGGCATTACACGAAAGCTGAAAGCTGATGGCTGGCAGCTAATCGCTAAAATCGCGGGACCAAGAATGAGGTCGAGGTGGCTTCGTTTTTGGTCCTGCTTTATATTAACAATACAGGTTGGATAATTATTCATGAAGCAAACGAAAAAAATCGCGGGTAAAAAACTTTCCCCAGACACGTTGTGCCGCGTGTGTGATCCGGGGACTTTTTCTTTCGCCACTACCGATGAATTACCTTATGAACCGATGATTATCGGGCAGGATCGCGCGGTGGAGGCCATCCACTTTGGATTGGATATCCAAAGTCCGGGCTTCAACGTGTTCGTTATGGGACCGACCGGAACGGGCCGCCGTTCGATTTTGTCCCGCATCGTGCATGAACAGGCATGTCAGGCAGAGACGCCCAACGATTGGGTCTACGTCAATCACTTCACCGAGTTGGGTACGCCCAGGGCGATCAGCTTGCCGCCCGGTCAAGGGGCTGAGTTGCGCGCGGATATGGAACGCTTCAACAGCGGTTTGATGGACCGTCTGTTGCAGGCGTTCGAAACGGATCAGTATGCCGAGGCGCGTGAGACGCTCGAACAGCAGTTCCGCGGGGCGCAACAGGAAGAGCTAGCGGCAGTGGATGTGGCCTGCCGTGAACGTGGCTTCGCGCTGGTGCGCTCTCCGTCGGGATTGTACATTTCTCCTGTGCGCGATGGCGAATTGCTCACCCCGGAGGCATTCAGCCAGCTTGAGACGGAAGATCGCACGGCCGTCGAGCAAAACCTCGATGTGTTGGAAGATATGCTCAATAGTGCTATGCGTCGCTTGCGAGAATACGAACGCCGTACACAAGCTGCCACCGAGCGTCTGGACCGTGAAGTGGCAAACTTCACCGTCAGCCCATTGATAGAAGAACTGAGCGAAAAGTACGCCGATCAAGAAGAAGTACGCGAGTACTTGTCCGAAGTGCTGCAGGACATTATCGAAAATGTGAATGCGTTCCGCAGTGAAGGTGACGAAAGCCTGGATGATGACAGCACATCGCTGTTGGAGATACCAGTACACCAGCGTTACCGGGTCAATCTGCTGGTCGATAACGCCCACACGCAGGGTGCGCCGGTCATCATCGAAGATGTTCCCACGTATGACAAGCTCTTCGGGCGTATTGAGTACGACGTGCGCCGTGGGGCCTCCGTGACCGACTACACGCTGATTCGTCCGGGAGCATTGCACCGTGCAAACGGTGGCTACCTCATCCTCGACGCTGAGGCGCTGATGGATGACCCCTATGTCTGGACAGGACTGAAGCGCGCACTGTTTGGTGGACTGATCCGCATCGAATCGCCGGATGGCCAGCAGTTGGTGCGTACCGTGACGCCTATTCCCGAACCGATTCCGTTGCACGTGAAGGTGATCCTGCGGGCTTCACCGCACATTTTCTACGCCCTGTACGCCTATGACGAGGACTTTGCCAAACTGTTCAAGGTGTTGGCCGATTTTGATTCGGAAATGGATCGTACCCCGGAGTCAGAGTTCACATACGTGCAGTTCGTGCGGACGTTGTCTGAGGATGAGCACCTGTTGCCGTTCACCGCAGAAGCTGTAGCGCGGTTGGTGGAATACGGATCGCGGTTGTCGGAACATCAGGAGCGCTTAAGCACGTATTTTGGGCAGATCGCCGACTTGGTGCGTGAAGCCGCGTATTGGGCAAAAAAGGGTGCGCACACGGAGGTGCAGCGCGCGGATGTTTTGGAAGCTCTTCGCCAACAGAAGCGACGGGTCAGCTTAGAGGAAGAGTATGTTCGCCGTGCGATTGCCGAGGGGAGCCTGGTGATTGCGACGTCCGGTTCGGTCATCGGCCAGGTGAATGGGCTGACGGTGACGTCGATGGGAGGCTATGTCTATGGCCTGCCGAGTCGCATCACGGCGCGCGCTTACGTTGGTCGGGGTAATGTACTCAACATCCAACGTGAAGTGCAGTTGAGCGGACCGCTGCATGGCAAGGGGCTGTTGACGCTGATTGGGTATTTCGGCGGGCAGTACGGGATCGACCACTCGCTCTCGATGGAGGCCAGTCTCAATTTCGAACAAACATATGACGAAATCGACGGTGACAGCGCCTCAAGCGCGGAACTGTATGTGTTGATCTCGTCGATTGCTGAAATTCCCCTGCGGCAAGACCTGGCAGTGACGGGCGCGGTGGATCAGCATGGCCGGGTGCTTCCCATCGGTGCCGTCAATGAAAAGATCGAAGGCTTTTTCGATGTGTGTCGCCAGCGCGGACTGTCGGGGACGCAAGGAGTGGTCATTCCCGCCATCAACGTGAAGAATTTGATGCTGCGGGAGGACGTGGTCGAAGCGGTGCGCGCAGGAAAATTCAACATCTACGTGGTTGAGACGGTAGACGAAGGTCTGGAGCTTCTGACCGGGATGCCCGTTGGTGAACGTGATGCGGATGGTGTCTTCCCCGCCGATTCGGTTCATGCCCTGGTGAAGGCGCGACTGCAGAAGTTTACCGAATACGCCAAAAGCGATCGTGATGAAGACGATGACCCGGAGGATCCACCCGAATCCGTTGGCTAAGTCGCAAGATCTCCAAGATGCGGTCGCCATTGTTGAGATAACACAAGACCGCATTGTTAAGGCATAGTCGTGGATACTTAAGCTGGATGCTGACGGCTAAGAGTTGAGTGCTATCAAAAGGGAGGGTTGACGCAATGACAAACCTGTTGGAAAACCCAGGCTTTGAAGGCAATTGGTGGCGCGAGACGCACACCGGGCAAGAATTCGGTGAAATCTTCGTTCCCGAGCACTGGGTGGCTTTCTGGAAAGAGGGTGGGCCGGTTCCTCATGATCCTCGCAATCCTATCGGCTACGGGCGTCCAGAAATGCAAATTATCAACCGTGAACCGCCATTTCTTGATCCCTTGCGAATCCAAGAGGGCGACCGTGCGCTGAAGTTCTTCACATTTTACCGCATTCACGATGCCGGCGTTTATCAACACGTCGAAGGGGTGACCCCGGGAACGCTGTTACGCGGTACAGGTTTCGCGCACGCCTGGTCCAGTGGTCAGGATAATCCACACGTGAGTGATGGCGTCGGTGAAGGGCCGTTTTTCGTTCGCGCGATTGACTACGACCAGGTCGACAACGTTCGCAACTTTACTTTTACTCTTGGCATTGATCCCACGGGCGGGACAGATCCGTGGGC
>JBJYXQ010000437.1:0-6473 GCA_046260035.1 Anaerolineae bacterium | reverse complement strand
TGGTGACAATGACTCCGGATGTACTGGTGCAGGGCGAGCCGTTTGAAATTACGGCTTCGGGTGGCCCGGCGCCGGACAAACTCACGGTAGAGTTTGCCGGCGGCGAAGTCTTCTGGGGGCAGATCACGCGCACGGCGACGGGCGCGACCTGGCGGAATGTCGTGGTGACACCGGGTACGTACACAGCGCAAATCTCTGTCGAGGGAGAGGTGCTGCACACATTGTCGTTCGAGGTACAGGCACGACCTGTTTCCGCCGCCATTCCTCACGATTTTGTGCCACCGCGCGAGCCTTATGCCCGGACATATGTGCTGCTGCCGCCAGGAGCTGGCGATCCGTGGCTGCGTGCGGCGCTCGATAGTGGTGTGTGGAGCAAATACCACTGGACGATCGGCGGTAGCGCCGATGATGCCGGTGCGGGACCGCGCACACGCAAAGTTATCGCTGTCAACCCGCAGGAATGGCCGGGTGATCTCGAGGCGTTCTTTAAGCAGTATTATCCGGGTGTGGACTACGTCGCTATTGTCGCCAACGCACCGGAGGATCTGCGCCAGGTCTTGAGCCATATGTGAAAATGAAAGCGGCCCCTGGACACTATGGGGGCCGCTTGGTATTTTTGGTATCGCTCACCTGGATGAGATTATGGTGCAATAGGGGGTCATTCTTCTCGCATTTCTATGCTTTTAATGGTGAAATAGAAAGCTAGAGATTCGTTCATTCCTTCTTTGATGCGCCGTTGCATTTGATCCATAACGTCGATGAAAAGCAAGCCGACTTCACCTTTGGGACAGACGATGCCGAGATGGGGTTTGCCCTCGGTTTGGTTCAATCCCCACTCACCGCTAAATCGCCGGCGGAAGATTTCTCCCAAAAAGGTCCCCCAGGCCATCACAATCTCTTTGGAGGGGCGGGGGAATTGTCTCAGGTGACGGTCAATCCATTCATCCAGCATTTGCAAACCCACGGCGTTGTATTCGACGTCGGAATCAGCGAACCGGCTCAGTCCCAGGCGCGCGCGTTCAGCCAGTTGAGTCAATTGGCGTGATTGTTGGGATGGGATCAATTGCAAGGCGTTCTGGGCCATGTCCACCTCTAGCCTTCATTATAACATAACTCATATCATGGGACAAACTCTGTTCTGCCGGGTTCACTTTATATTTCGACTCTTTTGATTATAATCAGGTATATGGATGAGTGTGCCAAGAACGGCAGCATACGACCACACTGACTAAGACTCTATCCTGAAATCATGCTTGAGAGCGTTTCTACTAGTGCGAGAACGGCAAATTTTCGGATAGATGTGCTAAAGACTACAAGATAGATCATTCTCTTGGAGGAGCCAATAATATGGAATTGACATGGTATGGTTTGGGTTGTTTCCGCATCGTCGAGCGCGGGTATCCGGCAGTAGTGATGGATCCGTTCAACGAAGAGGAAACCGGTTTGGTTTTACCCCACAGCCGTGCAGAGATCGTTACCTCGTGCGAGTTGTTGGAGGATCCACAGCAAGCACGTTGGAAGGGGTTGCGCAGTACCTCGCATACTCTTGCAGGACCGGGCGAGTACGAAATCGGTGGCTTGTTCATCACTGGCGTGGCGACTTACCGTGATCGCAAGCGAGGCGCTGAAGCAGGAGCAAATGTTGTGTTTTCTGTGAATGTTAACGGTGTGGTGGTGTGTCACCTGGGCGAATTAGGCCATACGCCCACGCAGACGCAAGTTGAGGCGATGGGAACGGTCAATGTCCTGCTCATTCCGGTGGGGCTTCCCGGCGGCTTAACGCCCGCAATGGCTTCTGAAATTGTCAGTCTGGTGGAGCCGGATATTGTGGTGCCAATGAATTACAAGATACCCGCTCTCAAGCTGACGCGTAATCCCGTCAATCGTTTCCTAAAGGAGATGGGAGTCACGTGGGGCGATCCGCAGTCCAGTCTGAAAGTGCTTTCGAGTGCTAGTGAAGCTGAAGAGACCCAGGTGGTACTTTTGGAACCGCAACAAGGATAACGACGTTTAAATGTCTGAACGTTAAAACGATTTCTCTGAAGGAGGGACCATGCAGAAACAAGGACGGTTGTTGCTCGTAGGGTTGATTGTGGTGTTGGTGGGCGTTGGCTTGTATTTTGCGTTACAGGCTTCGTCCAAGTCACAACCGGTGACGGTCAATGTAGATGAGGTGCAGGCACAGATTGATGCCGGGCAGTATGATGCAGCGCGCGATGCTTTGGAAGAGCTCATCGCCACCGATCCTGAGAATGCCGAAGCGCATTTCATGCTCGGTTTGACTTACTTTAATCTAGGTGAATACGATAAAGCAAAGGCGTCATTCTCACAGGCCATGACGTTGGAACCGGAGCGCGCAGCGGCGGTGCATCATAACCTGGGTGTGCTGGCGTATCAGACCGGCGAGATGGAAACGGCCGTCACGGAGTTCAAGGCTGCTCTGGAGGCCGACCCTAGCGATCCCGACAGTCACTACCAGCTCGGTGCGACGTATTTACAGATCGCCATTTCGAATTCTGATCTAACGTATTTGCAGCAAGCCGAGGCTGAGTTTGAAGAGGTGTTGGCATTAGCGCCAGGAAAACCCGAGGCTCTTGTAGGATTGGGGACGCTGTACCTGAACCAGAACAAAGTTGCCGAGGCGATTGATCTTTTGGAGCAGGCTGTGCAAAGCAATCCGGAGATGCGCGAAGCCTTGTTTGCTTTGGGGATGGCTTATTTTGCTAGCGGTGACACTGCGTCGGCAAAGGAAACTCTACAGAAGTTCCTGGATACGCAGCCGCCGGAGCAGTGGGCCAACGAAGCCCGAGAGATCATGAATCAGTTGGAGCCGTAGGTACATTTCTGTTTCTAGCCGTATTCAAACTTTAGCTTGCTTTGTTGTAGGTTTATGATAGAATAAAGTTAGTTTAGTATTATTGTCGCGCACACCCTTTTCAACATTTCTCTATTTCCACTTTGTGCAAGAACCCTGTGAGGAGGAAAACGATGTCCAACAAAATAGGTTTTTCTGGTTTTGTAGTTTCCAAAGCCCATCACCAAGGACTACGTCGGGCTTTAGGGATGGGAGCTACTGTCGTTGTCAGTTTGGCGCTGATGTTGGTGATTGTATGGACAGTAGCAGCCCAAGCGCCGTCAGCACCAGCATCGCCAAGGCTTAGCATTAGCATCACTGCTGTTCCTACTCCCAATAATGATTCACCTACCTATTGGGTTTCGTCAGGTGACCGGATCACCTATACGATCGTTCTGCGCAATACGGGCGATCCGGCATCCAGTACTACGTTTACTAGTACACTACCCAACGGCGTTACATATGTCGAAGCCGACACCACGCCGAGTCCGACCATAAGTGGAGATGATTTGGTTTGGTCAATTGGCGATTTTGCTAATGGTGGAACGTACAATATCACATTGGTTGTCGAATTAACCGAACCTCGTTACATTCTGCATGAAGTTCTTGAGCTTTCTACGCAGCTGACCGGTTTATGGAATGGCACACTTTATCAGGCGGCACCCCGTTCTGTGCGGCACTATGTCGAAAGTGCTACAATCGTCAAGTCCCACACGAGCATGGTTGTGCCGTATAACAACGCGATTCAGGCTGTGGCCGGCGAGTTGGTGACCGTGACCGTCGAATACGTTATTCCTGATGGGACCGTAGTCTATAGTGCTACCCCGCGCATTATCTTGGAGGACAGCTTGTGGCCCAACGCGACGACCCCGGTCACGACTAGCGGTTTTTACGGCCTGCGGGCTGATCTGGACGCCAAGGTTGGATCAGTAAACATTCTGGGCGGGTACCAGCTTGAATTCGACCAGTATGATGTCATCACTGGCCCGCAGATATTGACGTATACTGTAGTAGCGCATCCTCAACAATATCGTTATATTTCGCCTGGTGAACCGGATGATCTTCTCTACGACCCAATCCTCCGCTGGTGTGACAGCATGTCTTGTTCAATCGACGAAGAAGATACTGCGATTTATGTACGCGATAATTCCTCAACTTCGGGTCAGGTTGACTTCATCACAACGAATGCGCGGGTTGATCTTAACGACTTCACGCATACTTACTTGGATGCTGCTGGCGTCGGTGCTGGTGGTGAACAAGTTCGTTTGAACATAAGGGTGCGTTCTAATGGACCTACTGCATACGAGCCTGTCGTTACGGCGACTCTGGGATCCGAGCTAACGTATGTTGGTTCCTCCGGTGAATTGCTCGGGGAGGGATCGTGGTGGGTGGTGGGGGACTTAACCTACATAACGTGGACTTTGCCCTCCGCTTTGCCCAATAACACCACATGGGACGCGCAGATTACTGCAACGTTACCTTCTACATTTGTCGTCGGGACTGTCTTTACTGCGACGGCGGATGTGAAATCGGAAACCTTCCCTGGTGATGTCGTGGACGAAGGCATCTATGTCAAATCACAATATCACTCCCTTCTGAGTCCTCAGACAGGCAACACGGGGTATATCGCTGGTTTGGATGATAGCAAAGTGCTGGCAAGCATCCAAAAAGATGGGTCGACCTGGACCGCCAAGATTGGGGACACGATCAATTACACGGTGGTAACCAAAATCGGAAGCGACACTATCCTGAATACACCGTTCTATACCGATACGCTGCCACTCGGCTTTCACTATGTTGATGGCTCCTTTGCTATTGAGGGGATAACTTTGTCCAGTGGCCCTTATACCGTAACCAATGCAACACTCAATGGACGGGAGAACCTGGCATGGTATATGCCTACGTTGGATCGAACCGGTCTAGAAACTCTGGTGATTACAACGACCTATCAAGCTGAGTTGACTGGATTTGACACGAACGGTTTGCCGGTCTATGCGACCAGCCTCAATTCCTCGAACGCGACCAATAGCGCCGTGCTGTCTTATTGGTTTGATGGAGCTTATACCCAACTTGCTGCCAAGACCGCGACTGTTTCTGTTCGCCAGCCCAACCTGAGAAACTCCTACTTCCAGACCAGCCGTGTTGACTTTTACGATGGCGACGAGGAAATTGGCGAGCGTGTGATATTCCACATTGACTTCAGGAATACGGGTGGGATCACGGGCTATGATTTGACTGTCTGTGATGATCTTCCCCAGGGACTTGCCTATTTCCCTGGCAGCACAATCTTTCCCCCGCCTTCCGGCTGTCCCGATGCGCAATTGGTCGTCATGCCGGATGATTATGCTGAGGGCACTGTATGTTGGGTTATAAGTCAGGCATGCCGTAACATTGACTTTGATCTGGACTATCAAGCGCAAATTATGCCTACTGCACTCCCGGGCATCCCGCGAACCAACAATGCTCACCTTGATGATTATAGCAGTCAGTCTGGCGGTACCAATGATGGTGATGCTGATGACAATGATCTGCCTCCGGGCGTGAACTTTGATCGTCATTACCTGGACTATCCTGCCGTTGCTCTCCCAGAGCCTCAGCAGTGTACACAGGGATGCCCATTTACCGTAATTGGTCTAGCCGGCAGCAAACGTGCCTGGCAATCCAGTGTCACGCCGGCGGATATGAATACCTACACTTTGGCTTATACCAATACCAATGCCGCCGGAAGCTATGAAAATGTGGTAATCACCGATACGTATGGTGTTAACCTGTCGTTTGTTAGTTCAACGCCCGCCCCTTCTATTAACACGCCCGCGCTTAGCCTTTTGGGCTGGGACGTTGGTTCCGTGGCGGCTGGCGCGAATGGCCAAATAGTCTTGACACTGCAGGTTGCTCCGCAGATCCTCAATCAATACGAAGTTACCAACACGATGGCGTGGAACAGTGATACTACTCTGCCTCAGATGTGGACTGTGAGTACAGTATTGGAGGTTCCAAGCGTCAGCATAGCAATGCTTGCACCGCCGACGGCACATGCTGGGGAGATCATCCCTTACACCATCGTCTATAGCAATACGGGTTCGAGTAGTCTTCCGGTGACGTTCACCTTAACCTATGGCGATTACGTGACGTACGATAGCCATACGGGAGATGCAGATGTCACCCCGGAAGGGGACAATCTCTTTGTCGATGCCTTGGTGCCTAATGATGGGTCAAATCACACTTTGACCGTCTACGTTGGGGTCGATATCCCGCTTCCTTACACACTAGAGAGCTTTATGAGCTCTGTCACTGCCGATAGTGTGGGTATGCCCCAGAAATCTGACAGTGTGGTGGTGGATGTGGATCGCCCGGTGCTTGTACTGGAAAAGATTGGCCCGGAGGTTGCGCCCGCGGTTAGCTATATTGCAGAATACACCATTCGCGTGCAAAACCTGGGTAATTACACTGCCACCGGGATGATGATTACTGATACATGGGGAACAAACTTAGGATACGGTGCTGCTAACGACTCCTTTGGTTGGGTTCTGTCTGGTGACGGCACCTATGCCACCCAATCTCTGGGTGAGCTGGGTATTGGTGAGGTTGTTACAAGATTGTTCCAAATGACGGTCTTAGA
>JBJYXQ010000436.1:5236-7223 GCA_046260035.1 Anaerolineae bacterium | reverse complement strand
GCAAGAAACGAGCTTTCCCGTGGCTGCCCGTTGTAGGTGGTGTGGTGGGGCTGATCATCCTGGTGGTGGCAGGGATCTTACTATGGCCGACTCTACGGCCTGCCGAAGATGAAGAACCATCCGTCGCTACGCCGGGCGCATCCCAGATACTGGAGGGGGCGGCGACGCCCGTTCCGGCTCTGTTCAGCACCGAATTAGCGTTGGATAATCGAGACGCCGCATGCGCCATTGAGGTGGGACAGTGGGATACGTGCGATGACGGTGATTGTGGCGGCGTTTCGTATGACGAGGATTTCCTCTACGCCGAGCCAGGTTGTTTTGACTGCCGAGTGAGTTGTAATTTCCTCATTGCCAAAGCTGGCCTGTACGACGTCTGGGCGTGGTGGCCACGCGGCGAAGATCGCGCTACTGATACGCCGTATACGTTGGTCTACACGGACGGCGAGACAGTGATCAATGTGAACCAACGTGATCAGGGCAACACCTGGTATCCATTGGCGACGTTGTCGCTGGAAGCCGATTCCAAGTTCAGCGTCATTGTCGGTGCGAGCGATACTGGCTATGCCAATCTCGATGCGGTGCGATTGACGCCAGCGACCGGTTGGCGCAGCTTTGTGAACCTCAATATCTTGAACACGGTAGCCATTCAAGGGGATTACGTCTGGGGCGGCGTATCGGGAGGCTTGGTGCGCTGGGATCTGGCGCGCGAGACTTACGACTTGTTTACTACGGTGGATGGATTGCCCGATAACGGCATCAACGCGCTGCTCGTCGATGAGGATGACCGTCTGTGGGCGGCGACCCGGGCCGGCATTGCGGTTTTCGATGGGACAGGATGGTCAATTTTCGGCAAGGGTGACGGCATCGAACCCGCGTGGGTGAGCGCGCTCTTTGAGGATACGGAAGGCCGCATTTGGGCCGGGATGTTGTCCACCGAACCTGCGTTGATGGATTATGATGGCGCTGAATGGCGCGCGGCGCCTGCGGAGCCTTTGCCCGTCAGTTTTCCCCGCCCGGAAGCGTTGGTGAACGATGAAGATGCAGGTCTCTTCGTCGCATTGGATGGTGAGGGACTCGCTCACTTCGATGGCGAGGCGTGGCAGCTTTACACGCAGGAGCAGGGTTTGCCGGACAATACGATTAGCGCGATGCAGCTTGCAGAAGATGGCGACGCCCTGTACTTCACGTTCTGGAAGGGCGCGGGCCGGATGGATGTAGCGCGCGGCACTTTTGCGTTGTTGTCCAGATTGTCTGATGTCGAGCTTCATGCGGTTTACAAAGCTTGGGATGATCGGGTCTGGTTCGGCGGTGAAGGTGTCTATGCCTACGACCCCGAAGATCAAGAATTAGTGGCATTCACTGCCGATGCCTATCCGGCATTGGTCTGGCCGGTGAGCGCTATCACCGAAGATGACGATGGATTGTGGTTCGCCACCGAGGGTGGCGGTCTGCTGCGTTATGATGGCGATGTCTGGCAAACCTGGGCTTTCCCGGCGACATTGGCCAACAATTCCGTGCGCGCCATTGTTCAGGAAAGTAATGGTGCATTGTGGTTTGCTCACACCGGCGCAGGGCTGACGCGCTACACGCCCGACCGCGGAACATGGCAAATGTTTGGAGAGGCTGAAGGCGCGCTCGACGATCCTAGCTTCCCTGGTGTGGATAGCGCGGATCGTGTCTGGATCGGCAATTACGGTGAGTTGCGCTGGTACGATGACGGTGGATGGCGGATCATGAAATCTGCGGCATTGGACGGTGTGACGGTCTACGGCATCACGTTTGGCCCGGACGACATTATGTGGGTGTGGGGCTACGATAAACTGCTGCGTTACGATTCGCGTGCCGACAGTTGGACGACCTTCACGGCGGCTGATCATCCCTTGCTTGCCAAGAAGTTCAATGCCTTCTATGTGGCTCCAGATGGAACGCTCTGGGTTGCCGGAAAGGGCGGTTTAGCGCATTACGATGAGAGTGAATGGATGACCGA
>JBJYXQ010000436.1:0-5136 GCA_046260035.1 Anaerolineae bacterium | reverse complement strand
CCGCGCACACGTATGCTTGGCGCAAGGCCGGTCTTCTGAAGAAAGATGGGGATCTCCGTGTGGAACTGGCGCAAGACGCTGAAATCGGTCGCGACATCGGTTACTGTGTCAGCGTGGTCACAGCAGAAGCGGGCGTCATTGAATCTATCTTCATCGAAGCGGATTATCGCGGACAAGGTATCGGTGACGCTCTGATGCGGCACGCGCTGGCGTGGATGGATGAATACGATGTTCCCATGAAGCGACTGTTGGTCGCGGTGGGTAATGAGCAGGCACTCGGGTTTTACGCGCGGTATGGATTTCAGCCGCAGCACATTGTTTTACAGCAAGGTAGAGGAGAAGGACGAACCTTATGACGAAATCTCCTATTCGTGTTTTAGTCGTAGATGATCAGGCCATCGTGCGCAAAGGGATCTGCGCGCTGTTGGCTGAAGTCGATGATATCGAGGTCATCGGCGAGGCCAGCGATGGCAAGGAAGCCATCGCGCAGGCGGCAGCGTTGAAGCCTGACGTAGTCTTGATGGATCTGGTGATGCCCGGTGTGGACGGTATTGACGCTACACGTCACATCACGCACGAACTGGGCTTCAAGGTGCTGGTGTTGACCAGCTTTGTTGGGGACGACCAGGTCTTTCCGGCGATCAAGGCGGGAGCGTTGGGCTACCTGCTCAAGGATTCGATGCCCGCCGATTTGCTGCATGCGATCCGGCAGGTGCAGCGCGGCGAACCCTCGCTTCACCCGACCATTGCCCGCAAAGTCCTGTACGAGATGCAGCAGCCCGCCTCTCAGCCGCCGACCCCTGATCCCCTGACCGATCGGGAATTGGAAGTGCTACGGCTGGTAGCGCAAGGCATCAGCAACCGCGAGGTTGCCGAGGCTCTCGTCGTGACTGAGGCGACGGTGCGCAGCCACGTCAGCAACATCTTGAGCAAGCTGCACCTGGCAAACCGCGTTCAGGCCACGCTCTATGCCTTACAGGAAGGGTTGACGCAATTGTAATTGTAGGCCCGCAGACCGGCCAGGTTTCTGAAACCTGGCCGGTCTTGTTGAACCTCCTCATTCGTGTAGACCACTCCACATTTGTGGATGGAAGAGCCCTTGTACGTTAGCTTTTGTTGAGAAGAAGTTCAGCTATCTATCTGATGACAAATCCGTGATGCATGGATAGCATGGTATTACGGGAGCATCAGGAGATAGTGCATGCAAGATTACAACGATAGCGAACACACTTCCCCAGTACGCGTATTGATTGCCGACGATCAGCGGGTGACGCGCCAGGGTCTGTTGGCTCTGTTAAGCCTGTTACCTCAGATTGAGGTCGTGGGAGAAGCGTGTAACGGTCGGGAAGTCGTTGAAAAAGTTGCTGAATCTCACCCGGATGTGGTGGTGCTGGACGTGCAGATGCCGACCATGGATGGGCTTGAGGCTATGCGTCATATCAAGCGACAATGGCCGGAAGTGCGGGTGGTTGTCCTGACGATGTACGCCGGCTATCATCGACTGACCCAACAAGCCGGTGCAGACGCGTTTTTGCTTAAAGGCGCAACGGTCGAAGAGTTGACGACTGCGATCCTGGGGAAATGAATTCGTAAAGCGAGATTCCTACAGAAAGCATACTGCGGACGACGTCATAGACGTCGTCCGCAGTATTTTTAGGAGGAGTCTTTATGCGCAATAGCTCTCCATTGTGAGAACCCTTATCAAAATGACCTGAAGCTTTTGTGAATTTTACTTTGTGCTTTGGTGGCTCAGTCTCATAAAATCCTATTCCTATTCGAGCACAGGTTACTTGACTACCAACACGGGACAGGGGGCGGTCTCGATCACTCTTTCGGTGACGTTGCCGATGAGGATGCGGCGCGGTCCGCGATGCCCCACTTGTGCAATGACGATCAAATCCACGTCCTGTTCTCCGGCTAGTTCTGTAATCTCGGTGGAGGGCGTTCCCTTTCGGATATGATGGGCTACAGTGAGCTGCACTGCAGTTGCCCGGCGCGTCAGGTAATCCAGGTGCCGCTGGCCTGTACGTTCCAATTCCTGTAATACTTGTTGCGCAGTCTTGCCCGATAGGTCCCGCAGTTCATTGGCGACAGTTGTGTCTACAACGTAGACAAACGTGATGCGCGCTCCCTGTTCAGCCGCCAGTCGGATCGCAAACTTTCCCGCCGTTGTTGCTGGTTCGGATCCGTCGGTGGGAACGAGAATGTGCCGAAAGATATTCGTTGGTTGTTCCATAATCCTTGCTCCTCTTTTCATTCCTCGTTTTTAGCTTTCAGCATTTTGACGCGGAACACGGCTTCGCGCTCGCGTTCTTCTAACGCGCTTTCGATGTATTCCACGGTGTCTTCATAATCCGGGATAAAGATGTGTTCCAGGGCGTTGACCCGCCGCTGTGTCTTGCGCAGTTCCCAGGCCAGCCGCCATGCCGAAATCAGTGATTCGGTCAGTTCCGGCACGCGGCGGATGATCTCGCGGAAACCGTTGCTGGCTCCGTCCAGGGTTGCCATCGTGTCTCCCAGACTATAGGGCATTTTTCCTGGCTCTGCGTCGGCTTTCACCATCGGTATGGGAACCCCCATCACACCTCGATAGTTGATGTCGACGTCAACGGTTTCATTGACGGCCAATGCCGCCCACTCAACGTGTTCGCGTCCCATCGTCATCCTGGCTTGTGCGAGGGCCTGGTAAGCCTGCTTCAGCAATTCCCACACTGAGTCCTGCAGTGTCTCTGCGTCGTGCGCCAGGTGCAACAACTCGGTCGTCAGTACCTCACGTTTGCGATCCAGGATCTCGTAGCCTTCCTGGGCAAATTGTAACTCTTGCTGGATACGCAGCAGGTTGCTGTGTGTTGGTGGAACATTCATCCGTGCCATAGCTATTTCCCGTAATACGTCTGAATCTCATCGGTCGTGACGCGCAATAGCTCCTTTTGCGGTAACATCGAGAGCATCTTCCAGCCGATGGTCAAGGTTTCTTCTATCGAACGGTTTTCAGTTGGACGCTGATTGATAAACTGCTGCTCAAACGCGCGTCCAAAATCGAGATATTTCTGATCCACTGTGGAAAGCTCTTCTTCTCCGATGACCGATGCCAGCGAGCGCACATTCTGGACGTGGGCGTAGGCTGCGTAGAGCTGTGCCGATAAGTGCCCGTGGTCGGCGCGGGTGCGCCCTTTGCCGATGCCGTCTTTCATCAACCGTGACAGGCTGGGCAACACGGCAATGGGCGGGTAGATGTTCTGCCGGGCCAGGTCGGGATTGAGCACGATTTGCCCTTCCGTGATGTAGCCGGTAAGGTCAGGGACGGGGTGGGTGATGTCGTCGTTGGGCATGGTAAGGATGGGCAGTTGGGTGATAGATCCCTGGCTGTCTTTGATGCGTCCTGTGCGCTCGTAGAGAGACGCCAGGTCGCTGTACAGGTAGCCGGGATAGCCCTTGCGGCTCGGCACTTCGCCGCGAATATTGGAGATTTGGCGCAGCGCCTCGCAGTAGTTGGTCATATCGGTGAGAATGACCAAAACGTGCATCTGCCGTTTGAAGGCTAGGTGCTCTGCCAGCGTCAACGCCACGCGCGGCGTGACCATCCGTTCTACAGGTGGATCGTCGGCGAGGTTCAGGAACATCGCGACGCGGTTCAGCGCGCCGCTTTCCGCAAACGCTTTGCGGAAGTACTTCGCCACGTCGTGCTTAACGCCCATTGCAGCAAAGACAATGACGAATTCTTCTGTAGCTTTTGCCGCCTCGCCGACTGGTGCGCCAAGCGTAGCCTGCCGCACAATTTGGGCCGCAAGCTGGTCGTGCGCCAAGCCACTGCTTGAAAACAGCGGCACTTTCTGGCCCATCACCAGTGTGTTCATCCCATCGATGGCCGAAACCCCGGTCTGGATGTAGTCGCGTGGATACACGCGCGCGGTCGGGTTGATCGGTTTACCGTTTACGTCGGCGTACAGATTGGTCAACGGTTCCGGCCCGCCGTCAATCGGCGTGCCCATCCCATCGAATACGCGCCCTAGCATCTCGTCCGTTACTGGGATATGGAGGGGCTCTCCGATGAAGCGCACACGCGTGTGGTCAATCGAAAGCCCGGTCGTGCCGGCAAATACTTGCACCACGGCTGCATTTTCGCCCACTTCGAGCACCCGTCCCCGGCGAAATTGCCCCTGAGCGTCGCGGATTTCCACGACTTCATTGTAACGAACGCCGGCGATGTGCTCCATCACCATGATGGGGCCTTCAATCCGCGCGACGCCTGTTGCCCACTGTCCTCCGCCCTTTTGTCGTTCGCTCATTTGTACTTCGTCTCCAATTCGTCCATTTGTGCGTCAATCTGATCGCGAATGTCATCCAACTTATCTAGGTCGTCGTTGGGTACCTGCGTTTTCATCCGCATCAACGATTCTAATACGGGCAGGTCTTGGATAACCATAATGGAAGCGCCTAATTGGATGATAGCTTCCGCCCGTTCGTGAAAGTGCAAGAATAAGTCCAACATGCGCACCTGTTTTTTGATGGTGGCATAGGAATCGATTTCGTCCAGTGCATCCTGTTGTAAGAACCCCTCACGCAGTAGCGTGGCAGTCTCCAGTGTCAGGCGCTGCTCGTCGGGCAGCGCGTCCGGCCCCACCAGCTTGACGATCTGTTGCAAGTGACTTTCCTTACTCAAGATTTCCATCGTCTGCGCTCGCAGCGCGTGCCAGTCGTAGCCGGTTTCGTCCTGCCACCATTGGGCGACATCCTCGACGTACTCGCTGTAACTGTCCAGCCAGTTGACGGCAGGGAAGTGACGCGCTGACGCCAGAGCCTTATCCAGTGCCCAAAAGCAGCGGATGAAGCGTTTTGTGTGCTGGGTGACCGGCTCCGAAAAGTCGCCGCCGGGCGGCGAAACCGCGCCGATCACGCTGACCGAGCCGGGCTGCCCGTTAAGCGTCTCGACATAGCCCGCGCGCTCGTAGAATTCGGCCAGCCGCGCGGCGAGATAGGCTGGAAAGCCTTCCTCGGCGGGCATCTCTTCCAGACGACCCGAAATCTCGCGTAGCGCTTCAGCCCAGCGCGAGGTCGAATCGGCCATAAGCGCGACGTGGTAGCCCATGTCGCGATAGTATTCGGCGATGGTGATGCCGGTGTAAATGCTGGCTT
>JBJYXQ010000435.1:0-9247 GCA_046260035.1 Anaerolineae bacterium | reverse complement strand
TCGGGATACTCCTGCTGGCGCTGCTCGTCCGCGCGGTGTGGCTGATGCGCTTTCCGACGAATCCCATCGCCCCGGTGGATGCGGAAGGCTTCCATCTGCTCGCAGTGAATGTGCTCGCCGGGCGGGGACTGGCTATCGGATGGGAAGCCCCTTTTTGCCCGACAGCAGTGCGTACACCCCTGTACCCACTGTTTATTGCAGGAATCTACGCGATTGTAGGCCAGGATCCCGTGCGGATACTACCGCTGCAACTACTGCTCGAAGTGTTGACGACAGCGCTGGTGATACGGCTGGGGCGCGACCTCGGCGGTAAACGGATAGGCGTGTGGGCCGGCGTGCTCTATGCATTCAACGGCACAACGCAGCGTTACACCGGCTATCTCCTCTCCGAAACGCTGCTCCTTCCACTGTTGACGGCGGCTCTGTGGATGACAACGCGCTATCTACGCCATCCCTCGGCCCGGAAAGCCGCTGCCGCTGGGCTGCTCTGGGGCCTCGCCTTACTCACCAAGCCCAACGTGCAATTCCTTGCTTTACTGTTGGGTGTACTCGCTTTCAGCTTTCAGCGATCAGCAGTCAGCAAACAGCTAAGCGCTTCAACCGCCACACATTCTCCTTCTCATTTCTCATTTCAAATTTCTAATTTCTCAATTCTCTTCTTCTGGCTAGCCCTCAGTCTGACGCTCCTTCCGTGGTTGGCGCGCAACCGCATAGCTTTTGGTAGGTGGATGCTGTCCACAGCCTTCGAAGAGAACTTGGCACGGGTGAGTGCGGTGGCAACGTTGGCCGAAATCGAAGGCGTGCGTATCGAGCCCTGGACGGAAACATGGGAATACTACTACAACAATCTCGTCGCCGGCGCAGACGCAGTCACATTGAGCAGCACACACACACCGCAACATGATCCATGCGTAGAGGAACAACAGCGCCAAACTGCGGTGGCGCGTGCCGCCTTTGAACTTGTGAGTGCTCACCCGCTCATCTACCTTCGCGCCCATCTGCACGGCGTTCTGACGAGCTTGCGCGACCCAGGGCATCGTCTGTGGTATCACGTGCTGACAGGCAGAGAGTGGGAGAGCACCGGCGTCGTCGCCGATATCGGGGCACGGATGGCATGGTCGCTCGAACGAGGCGCGCTGGGTGATGCCCTACACGCGCTGTGGACAGAACGCATCACGCGTCCACCGTTGCTGGCAGCACTGCTGTGGTGGGGATTGAGCGCCGCGCGTGTTGCCATGTGGTGGATGTGCGGGCGCGGGGTTTGGCGCTTGCGGCGTCAACCGCGGGTGCTGCTAACGTTGACGAGCAGCATCGCCTACATTCTGTTATTGCCGGGTCCTATCGCGCACGACCGCTTTTACCTGCCGGCGATTCCACTTGTGGTCGTGCTACTTGCTTTAGGAGGTTCCGGTGAACACGGTCAGAGACTGGCCCAAGCGTGAAGCTGTTTCTCATAAAAAGCAGGAGCCGGTCGTACAACCGGCTCCTGTAATCCGTTCTATATGTCGGTGATACGTCAAGCCACCTCTTCGTCGGGCGCCTTGGCGAACAACTGCTCGCGGATGTCCTGGTTGCTGGAACGCAGCTTGCGCGCCAGTTCTGCCGCAATGCGATGCATAATGTGAAAGCCGATTTCGGGATAATCGTAACAGAGCTTGAGCAAGCGGTCGCGTGAGATGCGGAGGAGCTGTGTATCTACCCCACAACGCGCAGATGCCGACCGTGTACCCTCATCGACCAACAGAATTTCGCCGAAGGTATCATTGTCACCCAGCACCGTGACCGTCATCGGCTCGCTCTGGGTCGTCTGCGATTCGATGAGGATATCCACCTGCCCACGCGCCACGATATAGAGTGCGTCGCCAGGATCATTTTGGTGAAAGATGAACTCACCGGTGCGATAACCAATCTCCTCGCACACCATCAAGACCAGATCAAGATGAATTTCGTTAAGGTCACGAAAGAGATCCGATTGTCTTAAAACGCGTTTGCTTTCCTGGATGTGCATGCTTATACTCCCTAAGAACCTAGCCGAACATTCGCCGTTGACGCAGCAGGAACGCTCGCAGGCACAATTTTCGGATAGCGTCCAAATCGCATTACAACTCTATCCACTGAAGATCGTCGGTGGCCAAATCCAAAATTGCGCAGGTGGCACAGCGCCATCGTGCATGACCAATCGCCCCGGGGTTGATGACCCGTGTGGTCCCAACTGTCTCATCGGTGGGCGCATGGGTGTGTCCATAAACGACATAGTGACGTCGTCCATCGTCCGTGGGGGCACGGATCAGACCCTCGAGGCGCTGCCAGCTATCGCCATGCGTTATGGCGATGCATGCGCCGTTGAAACTGAGGTTATGAACGCGAGCCAGTCGCTCCGCGCCAAAATACTCGGTCACCGCCAATGCCAGCTTGGGATCATGGTCCATATTGCCCCTGGCAATCCACAGGTCAAAATCTGTGAACAGCTTGAGTGTAAATGCACTGGTCACATCCCCCGCGTGGAGCACCGTCTGCACCTGTGCCTGGCGGAAACGCGCTAGCGCTAGACCAAGCGTATGTTCCTCATCGTGCGTGTCCGAGATCAAGCCGATACGCATTTTCCGTGAGTATCCCTATCGATCAAATAAGGCTTACGCGGGTTCAGTTCTGGCGCACATCTGCGACTTCAATGCCAATAGCTTCCATCGCGCTAACAAGAGCGTCGCGCTCAACACCACGGACCTTGACCATCATCGCGCCGCCGCCATCCAGTTGGTGAAATGTGCCCAAGGCGATGATGTCACCACCGAGAGCCGCGATGCTACCGGTGATACGACTGAGCGCACCCGGCTCATCGACGAGGTGTAGTGTCAAGCGCACACCAGCCTGACGCGCGCCCATCATCTCCAAAATGGTCTTGAAAATATCAGTCTCCGTGATAATACCCACCAGGTGATCGCCATCCATAACGGGTAGACCACCGACCTGTCCATCGGCCATGATCCGGGCCGCCTCTTCGAGGGGGGCACCAGGCGCGACGGTGGTGACGTCCTTCGCCATGATCTCCTCAACCTTAAGTTTAGAAAGCAGGTAGCCCACCTCGTAGACGCTAAGACTCGTCGCAGGCGAAGGTGAAGCATAAAGCAGATCTTTCTCAGAGATAATACCGATAAGTTTCCCTTTCTTGTTGACGATTGGCAGACGGCGTACGTTTTGCTGGCGCATAAAACTCAACGCCTCGGCGACAGGCATATCAGGGCCGATCGTCACAGGATTGGATGTCATACAGTCTTTGACTAACATACAAGCCTCCTCGTTATAATTTCAGAATGCTCCCAATTGACATTGCACAATGCGCACCCCCATCTGATCAGCAACATAGCTGACCAGCATTTTGGGGATGGCATATTCGGCGGCGACCTGCCACGCGCGAGCACAAGACAGCTTGCCATCGTCGTCCAGCGCAGCGCGGATGGTGGCCTCAAGGCCATCAGGCACGGGATGCTCCGCAATCTTAGCCGCCTCCCACCCCTTGGTGTGACCTGGATAGCCATAGAGTCCCAGTTGGCAACGATGGAGATTCACACCCAATGCATCGGCAGTCTGCCCGACGACGAGCGGCATGACTTGAGCTGATTCTGCAATCGCAAAAGCCTGCGCGCACGCCAGATTCCCTTCTTTAGCACGCGCTTCCACTGCCGCGGCGAGCGCAGCATCTACCACAAAATCGGCAGGCAACTCCTTCACATTGAACTCCTTTTTATACCCATTTACAGCGTTGGTGATTAGCTCAAGCATATACTGACACCCAAAAATTGCAAATATAAGAACCCATCTATAATAGCGTATAAAGCGATGCTGGTTGTGACACCACACAAAATCATAGTGATCGTTGTACATTCCATTTTTCATCATCAATCAAGCGAAAGGGGGAATACCATGTGGAAGGAGTTCAAGAAATTCGTGATGCGGGGCAACGTCCTCGATATGGCCATCGGGATCATCATCGGTGGTGCTTTTGGCAAGATCGTGACATCTTTTGTCAACGACATTTTGATGCCGCCAATCGGGGCACTCCTCGGAAAAGTTGATTTCTCGAACCTGTTTATTGATTTATCAGGACAGAAGTACGCGAGTCTGGCAGCAGCGCAGGAAGCCGGCGCGGCAACAATCAATTACGGCCTGTTCTTCAACACTGTGTTGGATTTCATCATCATTGCGTTCGTAATCTTCTTGCTCATTCGTCAGGTCAATCGAATGAAGCGGGAGGAGCCCAAAGCGCCCGCTGAACCGACGACCAAGCCCTGCCCCTACTGCTTCACCGATATCCCTATCAAGGCCACACGCTGCCCGCACTGCACATCGCAGTTAGAAGGGTAGATTTCCGAACCAACTCTTGTGAGGTTACACAAAAAAGGACGGAGGCTTTTTGCCCCCGTCCTTTTTGTAACTGATTGTTGTGTTACTGTTTCAAGACAAGCGGTAAGTACACCGCTGCGCGTACCAAGACATCGACGTTTGCCGTAGCGTGCATCCCATTGGCGTCAACCACAAGCAACGTGAGTTCGTTCGCCTGCAATCCACTCTTGAGATCAGGGTGCAACGCGGGACTTTCCATTATGGGGTCCGGGCCCAGTTCACCGTCCACACTCGACGTCCATAGATAGGTATAGGGCTCCTGTCCCCCAGTGGCTCCCCCGCTCAGGCTGACACTTTGTCCTGGGTTGATGACAGTACCTGGCGCAGGGCTGGTGATAGCCACCTGCGGGAGTGCCAACTCATCAGCAGCGGCAGGGACGTAGATATTCACGTCACTGGCGACGAGCGCCGTCATAGCGGTGGTCGCCTGTAGCGCAACGGGAACCCCCATGGTTTCCGTGTAAAGGTCGGCGACGAAAACCCACGCAGGGATCAGTTGCGTCTGGCTGATGGAGAGGGATTGTTCGTAGTAGGCTAATGTAGGCGTCAGCTTTTGGGTATAGGTGAGTGCCTGCGGTGGCTGCGCAAGAGCGATCGTCGGATCGGCCAGGAATTCAGCCCACGCGACCTCAGCAGTCTTGATGGGGACTGTGACCGCTGCGGTAGCCTGCAAACCTGCAGCAGGGCCAGTGATAGGCTCGTAATCGCGCCAACCGCCCTTCGCTCCGATAACCTGGTCGTTATCGCCGATGTAGAAGTTCCAGCGCGCACCGGGGCCGACAATAGAGATCTCTTGCATCGAATAAGGATCGTAGACACTGCGTGCGTAGTGGACGGCCCAGTTTGTGGGCGTCATCGCGGTTACCGAAGCAATGCCGGCCTCGGGAAAACCTACGCTTGGCCCTTCCATCTCGGTGGTTGGGGCGATCTGGGTGGTGAAGAAACCGATAGCACCTGGCAGACCTTCGCCGTGACTTGCCATAAAGTTACTCACCAGTGCAGCAGCTTCGCGGCCAGAGGGAGACAGTGTGCGCGGCATCTCGGGGTTCGTCCACAACTCACCAAGGTTCTGGAATAGAAAGCCGCCGCTGAAGGCGTCCACGCGTAACTGTAAGGTGTCGCTGATGCCGCCAACCATGTAAAACGCCGATCCGTCGGGCGAAGGCAAGACTTCACCGGTCAAACTAAAAGCCTGACCGACTTGCATCACGAAATCTGGGTTGACTGTGCGCGGCACGACGTTGAGGATAGGCAAACTGGTCGGAACGGCTGCCAACTGTAGGGGAGCCGGTGTACCGGCGACGTGATCCCAGTACCAGTAACCGTTATTATTGGGGTAATCCGGACTGACGTATCCCTGTCCCCAGATATAGTCGTTGTAGTTGTTCAACTCTTCGGCCAAAACACGGGCACGCACGCCGGAAGGTTGCTGATCCTCCACCGCGGTGAACCACGCTTGTGTCACTGTCTTCGCACCATGACCGAAAATCCACCAGCCCTTCTTCTGCATCTGATCTCCCCACACGCCGCCGTCGCCAGGATAGACTACGTACATCGTGTTGGCAAAGCCCATCATCAAATGTAAGCCATCGAAAGCCTGATGCCAATACCACATACTGTCGTTTCGCAGGACGCTGCATGAGTCGAAAGCCAGCCATTCCAGGTCATTGTCACCCAGGGAACGGTAAGCCTCACCGGGGGAGAGATGCCAGTCATCGTTATTGCTGCTGAAATAGACGGAACTGAGCACCTTGTTGTATCTCGGATCCCAGGCACTTGAACCGTGCGTGCCGATCATCCCTAGGTCTACCGTGTCGATCAGACCGTTACCGCCATACGACGCGGCTTTGAAATCGCGCTCCCAGGCATTCGTATTGCCCCAGTTGAAGCGCCCAATCCATCCTGCGTTACGCAGTTCGTTATAAAGGTTGTTGGCCGAGTAGTACCAGTTGGCACGGTCGTCGGCTGTGCCAGGCCAGTCGGTTATCCACTCAACACCAACCTCGGCGGTTCCACCGTCGTCAAGAACGGCGGATGTACCTTCCGGATTCCTGGGGGGTTGTTCTTCGGCATAACCGACATCGAACGATATGCCAAAAAGCAGCCCGGCAAGAAAAGTCGACAATACGATCATACGTACACTTTTCTTTAACATGTTAGGCTCCTTATGTAATTGTGGTTCTTGTGACTATTCCGACAAATCGTGCGCATTTGGAGTAAAATATGGGGAGGGATGAGCGCGCCTGTATGTTGTTGCTTTTGCTCCTATATACATTATAGGTCTCAAAAATACATTTGTCAATATATAGATAAATAAAATATTTAAAATAAAATCCGCCTGATTTTTGTTAGAATTCTCACAGATGATTCTATGGGCACCGTCTGCGCATCAGGGCTATCGGATTTCAAGTTTCCCCTTTCCCAACCCTCCCCCTACGCTCAATGCAAGCCTGTGCTTCACGCGGGGAAGGACGATTTTTCCTATCTTGACTTTCCCGCGCGCGGGAAGCGAGGCCAGGGGGATGAGTTATATCCGGCCAAACCATAAATTGAGAAGATGAGAGGTCAAATACGATAGCCCTGGTCTGTGTATTGACACGTATACAATCTGTGATAAGTTTAACCTATACACGCTGGAGCAGCGTGTGGACAAAAAATATAGACATGGAACGCCGAATGTGCGAGTGATTGACACTCGTCAACGGGGGAACCAGGTTGGGGGCGAATCGCTGACAGTAGTGTCATCGTAGGGCAACCTTCTTCAGCCCAAGCCCGACAGCTAACCTCGTAGGCGTGACGGGATCCGTCACCGAAGAAGGACACCTTGTGTTGCAAGGTGCCTT
The DNA here is from genome assembly GCA_046260035.1 of Anaerolineae bacterium. Taxonomy (GTDB): domain Bacteria; phylum Chloroflexota; class Anaerolineae; order B4-G1; family SLSP01; genus DSWT01. The sequence continues at coordinate 2,003 of JBJYXQ010000435.1, read as the reverse complement.
TTTGTTTTATAGTTCTGAGGATCATAATGCACAAGATTCTTATAACTCCAGGCTCCTTCGTTGTCGGTACAAACTACTGGGCTTCGCACGCGGGGACGGCGATGTGGCGCGATTGGCGGGCCGATGTGGTGGAGCGCGATTTTAGGACGTTGGCGGAAGAAGGCTTGCAAGTGCTGCGCGTCTTTCCGCTCTGGCCTGATTTCCAACCCATCACGCAGTTATATGGCGGCGCGGGCCGGCCCGTCGAGATCCGTCACGGTGAGGAGCCATTGCCAGAAACCAAGGCAGGTCAGGCGGGCGTCTCCGCGGAAGCCATCCGGCATTTCGAAGAATTCACGCAGCTGGCAGCGAAGTACGATCTCAAACTCATTGTCGGCTTGATCACCGGCTGGATGAGTGGACGTTTGTTCGTTCCTCCCGCTTTGGAAGGGCGCAATGTACTCACCGACCCGGTCGCGCTGCTATGGGAAATGCGTTTGGTGCGGTACTTCGTGCGCCACTTCAAGGACAATCCTGCCATCGCCGCGTGGGATTTGGGCAACGAGTGCAACTGTATGGCCCCGGTTCCCCATCACCAAGCCGCCTGGATGTGGACGGCGACCATCGTCAACACCATCCGTGCTATAGACCACGAACGACCGATTGTCTCCGGGATGCACAGCCTCACGCCAACCGGCGATTGGCGGATGCAGGATCAGGGTGAGTTGACCGATGTACTGACGACACATCCTTATCCGGTCTTCACGCCGCACTGCAATCAGGACCCCGTCAACACAATCCGCACACAACTTCACGCGACGGCGGAATCGCTGTTCTACGCCGAACTGGGCGGCAAGCCGTGTTTTGCCGAAGAACTCGGCACGCTGGGGCCGATGGTTGCCAGCGACGCGGTGGCCGCTGATTTCGTCCGCGCCGGGTTGTTCTCGCTGTGGGCACACGATCTGCGCGGCTTGCTGTGGTGGTGCGGCAGCGATCAAACGGCGCTGACACACGCTCCCTACGACTGGCACGCGATGGAGCGCGAACTGGGGTTGCTACGCTCTGACGGCACGCCAAAACCTGTCATCAAGGAATTGGGGAAGTTTCGCGCCTTTGTGGACGGATTACCCCAGCCGTTACCGTCGCGCGTGAAAGAAGCGGTCTGTATCCTCAGTGACGCACAGGATCAGTGGGGTGTGGCATACAGCACCTTTGTTCTGGCAAAACAGGCCGGTTTCGATCTGGAATTTCAGTACGAAACGCAACCACTCAAGGAAGCCGATCTCTACCTGTTGCCTTGCATCAGCGGGCACCGGGTGATCCATCGCCGCAGGTACATGGAGTTGATGGCACGGGTGGCTGACGGCGCCACGCTCTACATCTCCTACGCGGGTGGTTTCATGAGCCAGTTTGAGGAATTGACCGGCTTGCGAGTGCTCACACGCTCCCGTAGAATGAAAGAGACAATGTTTGCGTGGGCCGGTACAGATTTCAGACTTGGTGGTGACTACAAGCTGACCCTGGAATCCGTTCGAGCCAACGTGTTGGGCATCGAAACAGATGGTAATCCGGCGTTCACGCGCGCGCCGTATGGCAAGGGATGGGTCTATTTCCTCGGTTTCCCGCTGGAGATGGTTCTCACGACTACACCTGGTGCGTTCCACGCACCCGAGGCACAGCCGTTCTGGCGGCTCTATCGCGCCATTGCGCAGCCCTTTATGCAGGATCGCATCATCGTCAAGCATCACCCTATGCTTGGCGTGACGGAACACCCACTTGATGCGCTCTGCCGCGTCGTGGTCGTCATCAACTACAGCCACGAACCGGTAGAGACAACGCTGGACCTGGCCCCGGGTTGGACGTTAGGGCCGGTCTGGTATGGCGCGTCTACTCGCACATCAGAGACGACCTTAAAGATATCGCTACCACAAAACGACGCTTACGTGGCGATTGTCGAAAAGCAAGCATAAAATAACGTTTCAACGGTTTATTCAGGAGCAAAATAATAATGGTAGACACAAACA
>JBJYXQ010000434.1:0-3364 GCA_046260035.1 Anaerolineae bacterium | reverse complement strand
TTCACGGGTGACTACCTATGGACGAACATGAACGTGGGTGAGGTATTCCCCACGACGACGACACCGAGTACCTGGTCGGTATGGCTAGAGCTGCTGAGTAACATGTCCCTTGGAGACATCCCTGCCTATGGGAACATTGCCGGTCATCTTTACCTTAACTATAGCTTGACGTATTCGTTTTTGCTCAAGACGATGCGCAAACACGAGCGCGCAATGGCCATCATCGGGGACTCGATCGGTACCCCACCGGCTGGCGTGGAGATTCCTACGTTCCCTGTCTCATGGGGAACGATTGTGTTCAAGCTGGTGCCCCGAGAGTTTGGCAATGAAGTGAAGAAAAACAAGCTGCGGAAATCCGCGCCCGAATTCCTGGAGACAGTGCGGAATCGCTGCCCAGCGCTACGGCGACGGATAGGGCAGGTGCAGGGCGATGCATTGATCTCCTTGTGGATGGATGACATCAGGCCGATGTGGAAAGAGATCTATCTCCTCCAGGATAAGATGAACGAGGAACTTGCGGCGGTAACGCGTAAGCTCAAGGCAGAGCTAACCCAGTTACTCAGCGAAGATGAAGCCAATACGCTTCTGGCTACGATTAGCAACGCCGGAGAGCTGGACAGTCTGGGGCCGCTGGTGGGGCTCTCCAAGTTGAGGCGTGGGGAGCTGAGCCGCGAAAAGTACATGCAGCGCTATGGCCACCGGGGGACCTATGAGAACGAGCTATCCGAGCCGCGTCCATACGAAGACCCGGCCTGGCTCGACCGGCAGTTGGCGGAATTCGACAAATCGCCGCTCGATGTGAACGCGATGTTGAAGAAACGCGATGCCGAGTTCGGCGCGGTGCGACAAGAGATCGCGCGCCAGTTGCCTCCACATAAGGCCCAGACCATCGAGCGCAAAATCGGTGAGGTGGTCACAACGAATACGCTGCGCGAAGCAACGCGCTCGGAGATCACGCGCACGGTCGATGTGATCCGTACGTTTTTCCTGCGCGCCGGTGAGCTTACCGGTCTCGGCGATGGTGTGTTCTTTCTGACGGTTGATGAAGTTGTCGCTGTTCTGGCCGGTGACACGTCACCGGAAGGTGATGCATCATCGGTGGATCAGATTCCCGGCCGGCGAGAACTGTACGAGAAATACAAGGCCCTGCCGCCCTTACCGAGGTGGATTCGCGGTCGCTTCGATCCACTTGAGTGGGCGGCCGACCCGAACCGCCGGATGGATGTCTACGATGCTCGCGCCTCTGTAGCCGCTGCTGCGCCACGTACAGACAGCGCCATCAGCGACGTCATCAAGGGACACCCCGGCTCCGCGGGGCGCGTGGAGGGGAGGGTGCGCCGCATCGATAGCCCTGAAGAGGGCGATCAGCTCCGACCCGGCGAGATCTTGGTCACCGTTTCGACGAACGTGGGGTGGACGCCGTTGTTCCCGCGTCTCGCGGCAGTGGTCACAGACATCGGCGGCTCTCTGTCCCACGCAGCTATCGTGGCTCGGGAGTTGGGCATCCCTGCCGTCGTCGGTTGTGGTGATGCCACCCTGCGCCTGAAGACTGGAGACCGGGTCCATGTGGATGGCGGAGCAGGAACGGTAACATTATCAGGAGGTGAATAGATGACGATGCAAATGCAGGTTTCTTTGAGGCAGCAGTTGATGGAGCGGGTACGCTATTTTAACAAGCGCTATCTCAATCCCTTCACGTTGAGTTTTGCGGGACGGCCACACAGCCCCTATGCCATTGTGCAGCATGTGGGGCGCAAGTCAGGGCGTGTCTATGCGACGCCGGTGTTGGCGATGGCGGTCGAAGACCATTTTGTCATCCCGTTGCCTTACGGGAAGCATGTGGATTGGTGTCGCAATGTTCTGGCGGCGGAGAGTTGTACCATAGGTTTTCAGGGACACGCTTATCGGGTGGGAGAGTCGGAATTGGTTGGCCCATCCGAAGGTCTGCCTGCTTTTCCCCAGTGGACTCAATCTATGCTCGTCCGGGCAGAAACTGCGCAGTTTTTACGCTTGAAGCGGCTATCCGCTTCACCAGAGGATGATGCTGAATACCGGCGTCTCATTGCTGCATATCCTATCGATCGTGCGGTGTGGACCCTGGTAGCTGGCCTTCTTGGCGTGTTTATCCTCTTAAGGCTATTCAAGGCTTTACGATCCCGCAAGTAGTTTCATATATCTAGCTAATATCACAGTCTAAATTCAGAAAGCGGACTTGTCGGTCCGTATAGGGGACTTTTTGTCTCTGTGGGCTGACGGCTGGTCGCTGGCAATCTCGGAGGTTCGTTATGGACACAAGCAATCGCAAAAATATCGCCATCTTGGCCTTCACCCTGATTGTGGTGATGCTGGGGTATGGGTTGGTGATCCCGCTATTCCCGTTCTACATCGAGAAACTCGGCGCCAGCGGAAGTGCACTGGGGCTGCTCGTTTCCATTTCGGCTTTGCTAGAATTGCTCTTTGGTCCTATTTGGGGCAGTGTTTCTGATCGTGTGGGGCGCAAGCCGATTTTGCTGCTGGGTGTACTCGGTTATGCGCTCTCATCGCTGTTGTTTGGTCTCTCCACCGAAGTGTGGATGCTCTTTGCCTCGCGCGCCCTGTCGGGCGTGCTCTCCTCGGCGGTCTCCGCGACGGCCTTGGCCTACATTAGCGATTGTACGTCGACGGAGGAACGCGGGTGGGGCATGGGGATGTTAGGTGCGGCGATGGGCTTGGGGATTATCCTGGGACCGGCGGCGGGCGGCTGGCTCGGCGCGAGTTCGCTCTCATTGCCGTTCTTCATCGCAGCGGGGATGTCGTTAGTGGCCTTAGTACTCGGCGCGGTACTGTTGCCGGAGTCGCTGCCACCCGAAATTCGGGCCGAGGCCCGGAGTCGTGCGGGGAAAGTCAAGACGGTGCAGTTTGGGTTGTTGTGGCAGTCACTTTTCGGTCCGGTCGGTTTATTGCTGTTTATGCTCTTCCTGGTCAGTTTCGGCTTGACCAACTTCGAGTCCGTTTTTGGGCTGTACGCAGCGAAGGAGCTAGATTATGGCCCGGAGCGTGTCGGGACGATCCTGGCAGTGGTTGGCCTGACTTCGACACTCGGCAAGGCCATTCTCATCGGCCCGTTGACCCGGCGTTGGGGTGAAGCGCCGATCATCAAGGTGTCACTGGCAGCCAGTTCAGCGGCCTTCCTCGTGCTGCTGCTGGCGCGGACGTATCCCGGCGTGTTGGCGGCAACCGGTGTGTTCATTCTCTCCAAGACGTTGTTGCGCACGGTCATCATTTCTCTCACTTCCAAGCGCACGCTGTTGGGGCAGGGCACCGCGATGGGGTTGAGCAATTCCTTTATGAATCTAGGGCGTGTCGTTGGGCCGATCTGGGCGGG